>JAHEBB010000098.1 GCA_024642575.1 Trueperaceae bacterium
AGTTCCACCATCTAGTAAACTGAAATTATTTTCCCCCTACTTCTATACCGATTTTGAAGGGCACCATGACATTGCAAAGTTTAAAGCTTTAGTTGAGTTTAAAATAATCGCAGCCCAAAACGAATCTTTACGGAACATTAAAAACACAAATGCGGAAGATAAAAACCTATACATAGGTTTGCACCAAGATTTCTTTGCTAGAACCTTGCCCCAACCAACAAAGAAGCTAATCACCTTAAATTGAAAGTAAACCTAATTCCATTAAAAAGCTAACTTTATTATTTTTTAACAAACGATATTCTCCTGATCTGCCTATAATTCATTGTTATAGTTACCAATACTCAGAGGATTTCGTGAGCAAGCTAACAGCAAGGGTTAAAGAAAACTAGTCATACTAACACTAGATTAGCAAAGCTTTGTACGAGAATGAATCAGTGCAAACTAATGCATAGAATTGGGGTTAAAAGTGCAAATGTTATCTTTCGCAAGTACTTGTCTAAGTCTCGTCTGGTATAAGGTATAACTATGTCCCTCGTTCCTTATGTTATAGAACAAACCAGTCGCGGCGAAAGAATGTATGACATCTACAGTCGCTTACTACGAGAGCGTATTATTTTTCTTGGTACGCCCATTGACTCAAATGTAGCCAATACCATGGTTGCCCAGCTTTTATTACTAGATTCTCAGTCACATGATCAGCCTATAAGCATTTTCATCAATTGCCCTGGTGGTGAAGTCTACTCTGGTCTTGCAATTTACGACACCATGCAATTTATTAAAGCTCCCATCTATACCACTTGTGTTGGTATTGCGATGTCTATGGGTTCAGTGATACTGATGGCAGGGGAGCATGGGCACCGTAAAGCTCTCCCTAATAGTCGCATTATGATCCATGCAGGTTCGGCCGGTTTTAGAGGAAACACACCTGACCTTGAGGTACAAGCAAGAGAGGTTCTAAGCCTAAGAGATATCTTGGAAGGTCTTTATACCCGTCATACTGGGCACGAGAAGGAAAAACTACGCCGCGATATGGAACGCGATTATTTTATGGCGCCCCAAGAAGCGCTCGAGTATGGACTTATTGACGAAGTCGTAGAACCCCGCAAAGGTGAAGGTAACAAATAATGCCTCAGCCTCGCTGTAACTTCTGTGGGCGCACACATGCCGAGGTCAGTCGCCTTGTCGCAAGTGAAAATGGTTTAACCCATATCTGCAACTACTGTGTTGACCGCATTGCAGATGTACTTGAAGCAGCCCAACCCAGGAGTTTCAGCACGGCACGTGTTCCTACCCCAAGAGAAATTAAACATCATCTTGATCAGTACGTTATTGAACAAGATATTGCCAAAAAAACCCTGGCAGTCGCTGTTTTTAATCACTATCGCCGCTTGCAGCACCCTGATTCGGAGATTCAAAAATCTAACATTTTGATGCTCGGCTCGAGCGGTACAGGTAAGACACTCCTGGCCCAAACCATGGCAAAAATCTTGCAAGTTCCTTTTGCCATCGCTGACGCCACGACACTTACCGAAGCTGGCTATGTAGGCGATGATGTCGAAAATATTATTTTAAGACTGCTGCAAACCGCTAATTATGACGTTGACGCTGCCGAACGCGGCATCATTTATCTTGATGAAATCGACAAGATTGCCCGCAAGTCTGAAGGTACAAGCATTACTCGCGATGTTTCAGGTGAAGGCGTGCAACAGGCACTTCTTAAAATGATTGAAGGTACCGTTACGCATGTTCCGCCTCAAGGTGGACGCAAACATCCTCATCAAGAGCTTATTCCGGTTGATACCAGCAACATTTTATTTATTTGCGGTGGTGCTTTTGAAGGTATAAATGACATTGTGGCAAGTCGCGTAAATGTAAACAAGGTTGGCTTTCACTACGAGGCTAAAAGTGATGACGCCATTGTTGAAGCGGCAGATATTTTGCCAGAAGACCTCATGAAGTTTGGGCTTATTCCTGAGTTAATTGGTCGCTTACCTGTTACTGTCAGGCTACAAGATCTAAGTTTGGAAGCTCTAATTAGTGTTCTGACCAAACCAAAAAATGCATTGATAAAGCAGTATCAAGAGCTATTTATGCTCGAGGGAGTAAATTTAAGCTTTAGCCAGGATGCCCTTGAAACCGTGGCCAAAAGGGCACAGATACGGAAAACAGGTGCGAGGGGCCTAAAATCCGTATTAGAAAAGATTTTGCTGGAAATCATGTTTGAGGTTCCGGGCTCAAATATCACTGAATTAACGATTAATTCCGAAAATCTTGACCACTTTGAAACCATTTTGAGTCAAGGAAAGCGGCAAAAAACAGCCTAATTCAGTAACATCCTAGTTTTTCCCAAAAGATAATGCCCCACAGTTTAGAGTACTATCCTTTATTTTCTAAACTTACCTTTTTAAGACACAAGGTCCGAAGGAACATCCAAAACTGTTAATTTTAGGTACGATGCAAATATGTGTAAAAAGTTTGCTCACTTGCATCAGCACACTGCCTATAGCCTCTTAGACGGCGCAGCCCGCATCAAGGATTTGATGAGCTGGGTTAAGGAAGTCACGCCAGAAAACCCCACCTTGGCGATGACCGACCACGGCAATATGCACGGCGCTGTTGAGTTTTACAAGGCAGCTATGGCTGCCGAAGTTAAACCCATTATTGGCTTTGAAGCCTATGTGGCAAGTGGGTCGCGCTTTGAGAAAAAGCGGAGTAGTAATAAGTTAGATGGAGGCTATTTTCACCTTACTTTACTCGCAAAAAATTTTAAGGGCTACCAAAATTTATGTAAGCTCAACTCGAGGGGTTGGCTCGAGGGATTTTACGGGAAACCAAGGGTAGATCATGAGCTCTTGGAAGAATATTCTGAAGGGGTTATTGCCCTTTCAGGCTGCCTTGGTGCGCAAATTCCAAGATCACTTTTAGATTTAGGTGAAGATGCCGCCGAGCAAATGCTCAACAAATACCTGAACATATACGGAAACAACTTCTTTATTGAATTACAAAACCATATTCCTGATGACACCAGTAGTATGGATGAAAAATTGCGTGATCTGGTTGAGCAACAAAGTCGCCTAAACCCTATGCTAAGACGGCTTGCTGACAAATATGGGCTTGGAATGGTGGCAACCAACGACGGTCACTATGTCAAAAAAGAGGATGCCAAAGCCCACGAAGCTTTGCTCGCCATTCAGACAAAAACCACCTTAGCTGATCCCAACCGCTTCCGCTTTCCCTGCGAAGAATTTTATGTCAAAACACCCGATGAAATGGCCAAGGCGATTCCTGACCAAGATTTTCCAAGTGCATTAGAAAACAGCATGCTTATTGCTGATATGTGTGATGTTGTTTTGCCCATTGGCTCAAAACGCGTCTACCAAATGCCAGAACTCCCTATTCCTGAGGGGCGTACTCTTGCTGAGCAACTTCGTGTTCAGACCTATGAAGGTTTACTACCACGTTATAAAGAAATTAGTGAAGATTTGTTTAGAGCTTATCTTGAAGAAGCCACGGGTAAAGCTCCTGAAAAGTTAGAAGATGTTTTATTAGAGCTGGCAAAAATTGCCGAGCAAGGTCGCAGGGAAAAAGAAGAAGATCAAAACTTTGACACCTATAATTATCCGCACCTTGAACAGTTTCAAACCAAATGGCAAGATGAAAAAGCGCTAACGATTTTAGCTCGAGCCGAGTTTGAGCTTGGTGTCATCATCGCCATGGGCTTTCCTGATTATTTCTTGATTGTGGCAGATTTTATCAACTGGGCCAAGGATAATGGCATTGCGGTAGGGCCTGGTCGGGGGTCTGGGGCAGGCTCAATCGTAGCTTACGCCATTAGAGTAACCAATATTGATCCGCTCGAGTATGATTTGCTCTTTGAGCGTTTCCTAAACCCTGACCGCGTGAGCATGCCCGACTTTGATATTGATTTTTCAGATGTCAGGCGCAGTGAAGTCATAGACTATGTTCGCGAAAAATACGGTGATGACAAGGTTGCCCACATTGCGACCTTTGGAACCATGGCCTCAAAAGCAGCCATTAAAGACGCAGCTCGAGTGCTGGAAGCTCCTTATGCCGATGCAGACGCTATTTCTAAACTCATACCTGTAGTCTTTGGGCGCTCTACCCCTATTGCTAAAGCCATGGAGGAAGTGCCTGAAATTAAGCAAGCTTACGACAATAATGCTAAAGAATTTGTCGATGTTGCCATGGCCTTAGAAGGTCTAACTCGCCACGCATCGGTTCACGCCGCAGGTGTCATCATTTCAAGACAACCTGTACAGGAACTTGCACCCGTATTTCGCAGTGGTGATGGGCCTATCGTCTGCCAATATGACATGGGTTCTATTGAAGAACTTGGCTTCATTAAGATGGATTTTTTGGGTCTTCGTACGCTTTCATTTATTGAGGCTGCGGTTAGGATTATTAAAGAAACGCGTAAGCTCGAGCTTGACCCTGATAGTTTTCCTCTCAATGATGAAAAAACTATGGAGCTGTTAAGTCGTGGTGAAGCCGCTGGCGTCTTTCAGTTTGAAAGCCCGGGCATGGTGGATACGCTGCGCAAACTTAAGCCACGGCGTATTCAAGATTTAATTGCCGTGTCTGCACTTTACCGACCTGGCCCTATGGAAAACATCCCGACCTATATCAGGCGGCATCATGGGCAAGAAGAGGTGGCTTACCAGGAATTTCCTCAAGCAGCCCAGTACCTTACCCCTATTTTGGCAGAGACCTACGGTATTCCTGTTTATCAGGAGCAAATCATGCAAATTGCACAAGCAGTTGCTGGTTATTCGCTGGGTGAGGCAGATTTGCTAAGACGCGCCATGGGTAAGAAAAAAGTTTCGGAGATGGAAAAGCACCGTAAAATTTTTGAATCGGGTGCCTCACAAAAAGACATTCCAAAGGCAGAGGCAAACGGCATTTTTGATCTTTTAGAGAAATTTGCCAACTATGGTTTTAACAAAAGTCATAGTGCTGCCTACGGTGCCCTTTCTTACCAAACGGCTTACCTGAAAGCACATTATCCGGTTGAATTTGCGGCTGCTCTGCTAACTGTTGAACGCGCCAACTCTGACAAGGTTGCACAATATGCCGCCGATGCCAAACACCTTGGAATTGATGTCTTGCCACCTGATATCAATGAATCGCGCAGCGACTTCACACCTGTCTCTGGCGTTGTACGTTTTGGGCTTTATGGTATTAAGAATGTCGGAGATGCTGCCGTCGAGCATATTCTAGAAGAGCGAGAAAAAGGTGGAAAATTCAAAGACCTTTGGGATTTTTGCAAACGAATTGATAGCTCTCTAGTTAATAAAAGAGCGCTCGAGCATCTTATTAAATCAGGAGCATTTGATGCTCTCGGAGAGAGACATATCCTCTTAGCCAATCTTGAAGCCGCCATGAAATGGGGAACGGCTCAGCGCAGTCATGCCGAAATGGGGCAGTTTAGTCTCTTTGGTGCCGAAGATGTCAAACCACCTTCACTTAGCAATGCCTCTACGCTTTCTGATCTCGAGCTTCTACGGATGGAAAAAGATGCACTAGGACTCTATATTAGCTCGCACCCAATGCAAAGTTATCCTGGTTTAGCGGCAGCTGCCAGTTGCTCCATTGACGCTATAGATACCTGGTATAAAGAGCAGCGCAACACTTCCGCCCAAGTCTTTGGGGGGCGCACCAAAGTTGCACTGGCGGGCATCATGCAAAATGTGGTGAAAAAACCAACCAAAAAAGGCACAATGATGGCCCGTTTTGAACTTGCAGACGAAACAGGTAGCCGCGAAATTGTAGCCTTTAGTCGTGTTTATGACCAGATTTCAGCTTTACTGGTCAATGATGCACCAGCCGTTTTAATTGCTGAGGTTTCTGAAGATAGCGAATCTTTAAGTATTTTTGCAGATAGGCTCATTCGTTGGGATCAAAAAGAGAATTTACCCGAAATAGCCGTCTTTGAATTTGAACTTAGTGACTTGAGTGATTATCATTTGGCTGAACTTCGCTCGTTACTCGATGAGTACGCTGGGATTACACCTGTCCACTTCAAATTTCAAAGCTCCAAAGGTATGGTGACTTATGAAACGGAGAGTATTAGGGTAAATAAGGAGCAGCTCGAGCATCTTGAAAATTGCTGTCCCTGGTTACAAACCAGTTTAACTATTGATACCAGTAAGCTTCTAAAACCCCAAGAGAATAGCTCTTTTTACCAGAGGGGAAATGAGCCCTCATCTGGAAATCCTGAGGTTCCATTTTAGGTATAGCAGGTATCATCTGGTCGGCTACCTAAAGTCTTTAAAAAACAGTGTCCTGAACCATAAATTTTAGATGACATTGTAGCTTTTATCCTTTAGAGTGCTATAGCCGTATCATTCTGTCTCTTAAGAAATAGGCTGACGCGTATTAAAGCTTTAAGGCCAATTCAGGTTAGAATTCCAAACGACTTTTTTGACTATTGAGCCTACTTTAGTGCCAATACCATGAGTAGTAAGCTTATGGCGCTACCTCCAAGTATGGCAAGCAAACCTTTTAGTCTAATTTTCTTTAATACGAGTAACAGACCTAGCCCAGTTACCGCAACAAAGGTTAAAAACAGAGCAGATAAATCTACCACCCAGCTCCAGGCTTTTCCTGCGTCACGCCCTCTATGAAGGTCGTTAAGGACGGCAACCCAGCCTTGCGAATTGGTACTAAAGCTAAAGCTACCTTTAGTCATATCGATAAAGGCATTTGCTGAATATCCAGGTGCATTAAAACTGATTTGCCCCTCGGTATTGTCGCTTCGGTAATCCGTGACTTGCCCATGTGCACCTTGCTCATTTCGCAAATACTCTGCGACTTTAAGCCAATCAACTTGATCATTGTTTAACCACCCTTCAGGCAAACTGCCTTCTACAAAAGTGGTAACAGGTTGCGAACCAAACATTAGGTCAGGATGGTTAAGCGTAAGTCCTGTTAACGAAAAAAACAGTACCAGGAGCAAGGTTGCCGTTGAGATATAAACATGCAGCCAGCGTGCCCAAAAGTAAAACTGTGTATGAAAAGGGCGACCTTTTGCTTTGGCTGTGTGCTTATGCGCGACTGCGGAACTCAAGGTTGACATCTCCTAATTCTGAGCCCCCAGTTAGGGTCGCTGCAAACGGACTATCTCCTATACTTACAAGCTCTCTTATAAGGTAATAAGGGCCGTGCTCTCTGGCATGTTCAACACAAACATAATAATCTCCTTGGGCCATGGGTTCACCTTTATCATTCAGACCATCCCAAACAAGGTTATAAGTACCAGGCAAACGTGTGGGGCTCGAGGCTGTGGTCACAAGGTCTCCGCCAATAAGACCTTTACGTTTTTGTTCATCTCGGTACCAGCGCGTGAGTTCAGGAATCCACCGTTGACCTTTGCCTACTTGAACCCATAAGGCTAAAGTGCGAATGGCCTCACCGTTTGCATCCTCGAGCCAAACTGCCACATAAGGATTACGGTAACGCCCAGAGTTTGGGGTTATGACTGAAAAACTTAAATCAAGCTCCATGGATGTGTCGATTAGTGCTGGATCAGATTGTGCCAAAAGCGACCTGCCCCCAAAACCTAGCGCAATTAGCGCTGCAGAGGTTCTCTTTAAGAAACTGCGCCGACTTAAATACCGAGATTTCACATTCATTTCCATAACTAACTCCTTATTCGTTTAAACGAGTCGTTCTCTAACCTATCTGTATGCATCAAAATAAGCATTGGTTTTTATTTTTCCGTTAGCGTCTACAACCATGCAGCCAACATTGCTAAGACTACTAGCAAGCTCGAGGCTTTCATCAGGCTTCATAACCGAAAATGCTGTTGCCAAGGCATCAGCTGTTGCGCAGTCGCTGGCAATTACCGTAGCGCCTTGCTTTACCTCAACTGGGCAACCTGTTCTAGGGTCAATCAGATGCGAATAGTATTTCCCAGCTACTTTTAAGGGCCTCTTACCACTGCCACTGCTGGCAATCGCTAGATTTTTTAGATTTAAGATAAAAAGAGGTTTCGCATTATCAGCACGCTCCAAAGGGTTTAGAACCTCTACCTTTATAAAAGAATTACCCAGATGACGTAAATCTCCACCAATATTTAATAGCACTTCCTCTGAAAGAGTCGATGCAGCCAAAATGGCCAAGTCAACAATTCGGCCTTTGGCAATTGCATTAAAATTTAACCCGTAGGGAAAAAGTTTTTTGACGCTCGAGTCAGACTCTGGATGGGCAAAGGGTTTTTTCATCCACATTAAAAGAGGGTCTAGGTCTTCCCTTCTGGGTAATTGGTCATTACTTACTGCTTGCTGCCAAATAGTACTAAAACCATCAACAGCAGGATGAAAAGCACCCTTCGTTGTTTGCCGCCAATAGTCTGAGGTTTTTAGCAACCAATAAAGATCGGGGGAAACTTTAGAGTTTTCGCCTTCTAGCCAGTAATTCAGCTCACTTGCTGGGTTAAAACGACTGTAAATCTTTTCCAAGCGATCAATCTCAGCAAGCACTCTTTCAGTAACCAGTGGTGTTTGGGCAGGATTAGCTTCAAATACCAGCTCGAGCCTGGTTCCAAGCACGTTTTCATAGGTCTGGCTCACCCTTTTAGGCTTCTGTCTATAGTAACCTTTAGCTTTTAGATCCTGAAAAACCTTGTTTAGACTGGGTAAATTCTGCGACATAGGCTGCTCTTTTGGTCCTTAACCAGAAGAAGTCTATCAGGCAAATATTTAGATTGTGTGTTTATTGTGTAAGCTTTTCCTTAAGAATGGTAACAAGAAAATAGCCTTGCCCTAAAGAGCAAAACTAGGTGTTAAGCTTGAAGGTTTAAAAATGTCCATGATTCTTTATGAAAGTGCTAGGTGCCAAATATCATCTTCACCTATACCCTTATTGATAAAGGGTTAAACCAGAATCAGGTGTGGCACGACCCCGCTCAAGATCAATTTGCGTGGCTGCCATTTTAAAGGACTGTGAACTGGTAGCTGCTGACATGCCAGTAAAGTAGTCAATGACGTCATTTGCGTATAAGAAGGCAATATGGTCATCAAAAGTTTGCATACCATCTAGCCTCGAGTCTTTAATCGCTTCATAAATTTCATTGGTACGGTCTTCGTCTTGAATCAAATCCTTAACCCGAAGCGTTCCTTTAAGAATTTCCGTAGCCGCCACTCTACCCTTACCGCCTTTTTTCGGCAATAACCGCTGCGAAACAACTCCGACCAACGACTCAGCAAAGAGGAGTCGCGTTGTGGCGCGTTCATGGGGTGGGAACAGTTCAATCATACGGTTGACCGTTCTTACGGTATCAATAGTATGCATGGTAGAGAAAACAAGGTGACCCGTTTGCGCTGCCGACAATGCAGCCGAAGCCGTAGCGTAATCCCTGATTTCGCCAATCATAATAACTTCTGGGTCTTGCCGCATGGCAGCAACCAGGGCTTCAGAAAAACTTGGTGCATCTGCCCCAATTTCACGTTGCACAATGGCAGATTTCTTTGAGCTATGCAAGAACTCAATTGGGTCTTCAATCGTAATAATCATTTTTGGATGGGTCTGATTTATTTCATCGATAATCCGTGCAAGAGTCGTCGATTTACCAGAACCTGTTGGGCCTGTAACCAAAACCAGACCTTTTTCTTGATCGCGAAAATACTGAATGGTTTCATCTGACAAATTTACAATTTTAAGTATTGAACTATCAGCATTAATAACCCGCAAAACAGCGCTATAACTACCTCGCTGTTTAAAAATATTGACACGGAATCTGGCTAACCCCGGTACACTATAAGCAAGGTCAACTTGGTTTTTAAGCTCGAGCGTTCCCCTTGCTTTTTCATCGCAAATTAAATCGACTAAGGACTGGGTAAACTGTGGTTGCAATTTCTTATCGCTAACCGTTACCAGTGCGCCATTTATACGTATCATTGGCTGTAATCCAGCATGTAGATGCACGTCAGAAGCCCCACGTTTAACAAAACCTGTCAAAAGATCATTAAGCATCATTAACTCTAAGGTAGCAGTAAAACCCCAAATTACATCTATAATTCTTTACTTTTTAACTTAGTGTTTTTGCAAACTTAAGAATTTTCACCCTTAGACCTCTCGTATACCAATTTTATTACACTTTTGTTATAGGTTTTTGCCTCTTTAGATAACTTGGCTAGGGTCTAATAGGGCATATAATTGCCGCTCAAGGATATGAAACTTAAAAACAAGGTTGCCATTGTTACAGGTGCAGGCTCAGGAATTGGTCGAGGTATCGCTCGAGTCTTTGCCTCTGAAGGGGCTAAGGTAGTCATTGCCACCCTCATTGAAGAGGAGGGTCAAGAAACCCTTGCACTTATTCAGAGTGAGGGGGGTGAAGCTATTGCTGTTCAAACCGATGTGGCAAACGAAGCAAGTATTCAAAATATGGTTTTAGCGGTTAAAAACCATTATGGCAAAATAGACGTTTTAGTTAATAATGCAGGCATCACCATCTTCAAGCCTCTTTTTGAGGCAAGCATCCATGACTGGGAAACCCTCATTCGTATCAATTTGCGTGGTGTCTTTCTATGCAGCAAATATGTCGCCCAAGAAATGCAAACTTCAGGGGGTTCAATTATTAATATTTCATCCAATCATGCTGTCGCGACCATTCCTAATGCAGAAATGTATGCAGCCAGCAAGGGAGGCATAAATGCAATGACCAGAGCAATGGCGTTAAGTCTAGGACAGTATGGAATACGCGTAAACGCCATTATGCCAGGGTTCACGGTAACCCCTCACTATGACCGCTGGCTTGCTGACAAAGGCGCAGATGGCAAACTTGAAGAAGAAATATTTTCGCTTCACGCAACCCAACAGATTGCTAGCCCAGAAGATATCGGAAAATTAGCGGTTTATCTTGCCTCTGATGATTCAAAATCGATGAGCGGCACCGAGCTTTTAATCGATAATGCCCTTAGCATTCGTCTTTACAACAGCAAGACCTTTTAAAAGGAGTAAGCTATGAAACTTGCATCATTCGAACTTTTCACCGTCGCCCCCAGATGGCTATTTCTAAGACTCGAGGCCGATGATGGCACGGTAGGCTGGGGAGAACCTATCGTTGAAGGGCGAGCTGCAACAGTAGCTGCCGCTGTCACAGAGCTCATGGATTATCTAATTGGTAAAGATCCTAGGAATGTCGAAGATCTCTGGCAAACCCTTTATCGAGGTGGCTTTTATCGGGGTGGAGAAATCTTAATGAGTGCCATTTCTGGAATAGAGCAAGCTCTTTGGGACATTAAAGGCAAAGATTTAGGTTTGCCCATTTATGAGCTTATGGGTGGCGCAGTAAGAGAAAAAGTGCAGGTCTATGCCTGGATTGGTGGTGATGATCCGAGCCAAACCGCTGAATCTGCCAGAAACCAACTGGCGCTTGGTTATAAAGCACTTAAAATGAATGGGACTGGGGCCGTTCACTGGATTGATAGCCCTGCAAAAATTGATAAAGCGGTAGCAAACCTTGCTGCCGTACGTGAAGCCGTTGGTAGGGATGTCCAAATTGGTATTGATTTTCATGGCCGAGTTCATAAGGGCATGGCCAAACAGCTCATTAAAGCGCTCGAGCCTTATAGCCCTATGTTTGTTGAAGAACCTGTTCTTTCTGAGAACAATGAAGCGCTTATAGAATTAGCTAGGGTTAGCAGTATTCCCATTGCCACCGGTGAACGTATGTACACGCGCTGGGGCTTTAAAGAGATTCTAAAGTCTGGTGCAGTAGACATCTTACAGCCTGACGTAAGTCATGCCGGAGGAATCTGGGAAACAAGAAAAATTGCTGCTATGGCAGAGGCTTTTGATGTTGCCATTGCACCTCACTGCCCCCTTGGCCCCATAGCCCTGGCTTCTTGTTTACAAGTAGACTTTTGTACACCTAACGCCTTTATTCAAGAGCAAAGTTTAGGCATTCACTACAATAAAGGCTCAGATATTCTTGATTATCTGGCTGATCCACGAGTGTTTAACTATCAGGATGGTTATGTGCCTTTACTTAAAGCCCCCGGCTTAGGCATTGAAATCAACGAAACTAAGGTGCGTGAAATGGCAAAACTTGGCCATAATTGGAAAAACCCGATTTGGAAAAATGAGGATGGCAGCGTGACCGAATGGTAAGTCCTGAAGCAATGCGCGAGTATTTTCAACTTGACCCTGAAATTATTTTTTTAAATCATGGCTCATTTGGAGCAACACCCAAACCTGTTTTTGATATCTATCAGGAATGGCAAAGACGCCTAGAAAGACAACCTGTCAAATTTCTAGGGCGCGAGATTTCAGGCTTACTAAAGGAAGCTCGAGCCTCTTTAGGTGAGTACCTTAACGTTAGTGGAAATGATTTAACCTTTGTATCCAACGCAACTTTTGGGGTAAATATCGTTGCACGCTCACTCAAACTTGGTCAAGGTGATGAGGTTTTAAGTACCAATCACGAATACGGTGCCTGTGAAAATGTCTGGAATTATTTGAGTCAACGCCAAGGATTTAGCTATAAAAAGCAGGCCATTCCTTTGCCTATAAAATCTCGCCAAGAAATTATTGAGCAAATCTGGCAAGGGGTAACCGAAAATACAAAGGTGCTTTATCTAAGTCATATTACATCACCTACAGCCCTCATTTTCCCCGTTGAAGAACTCTGTGCCAAAGCAAAAGCCGCCGGCATCCTAACCGTAATTGATGGAGCGCATGCTCCTGGGCAGCTAGCCCTAGACTTAACCAAAATGGATGTTGACTTTTATACGGGTAATTGTCATAAGTGGTTATGCAGTGCTAAAGGGGCAGGGTTTCTCTATGTTCGTCCTGAACTTCAAGATCTTATTGAACCTGTCATCATCGGTTGGGGGCTTAACCGTGAACCCTCTTTAGGTTCAAAATTTTTGGACTACTATGATTGGTTGGGAACCAACGACTTCGCTAACTATCTATCGGTTCCCGCCGCAATTGACTTTCAAAACAAATTTAACTGGCCTGAGGTTCGTCAAAGTTGTCATGAAAAACTGACAGATGTGCTAAAAACTATTAATACCCAAACAGGTTGTGTTTCGGTGTATCCAGGTACCAGTTTTTATAGTCAGCTTGCGATTGTGGAGTTACCTCGAGTCAAAGACCCAAGCGAATTCAAAAATAAGCTTTATGACGATTATAAAATCGAAATTCCATTAACCCAACACAGCTCTAAGACTTTTGCAAGAATCTCGGTTCAAGCCTACACGACTAAACAGGATTTAGAGGCTTTGGTAGTGGCTCTAAATGAGCTTTTTGATAATAAAGCCTTAACTGATTGATGGCAAAGTATTAGAAATGTGTTAGAATCGCGCATCTATTCAAATCAAAGTGTTTCGGAATCGAGATGCTTTTAGAAAGGGATGAACCATGAAGAAAAGATTCAGATTTTTGGTATTAAGTCTTTTGTTTTTCGTTGGCATAGGTATGGCGCAAAATGCTCTGCCTGAAGATGCCGCCCCCAAAGAGGAACAGGTTTTTCGTGACGCCTGTAATAACACAGCAAACCAAACTACGTTTGATTTTGCTGTTGCGGTTTATCAACGTTTTTGTGGTTCAGATCTTTTCGCCGACACTTTAATTGATTTAGATAAAGATTTTAATATTCAACCTGCAAATGCCGTAAGTTGGTCAGTCTCTGAAGATGGGTTAACGTGGACTATTAAACTCCGCGAAGGTGTGATGTGGAGTGATGGTACACCTGTTACCGCTTATGATTATGAAGCCACTTACCGCTATTCCGCCAGCCCTGAAGCAGCCTGGGATTTTACCTGGTTTTATGCAGGCATGATTCAAAACTGGAATGAGGTGGTTGCTGGTACTTTACCTGTAGAAGACTTAGGCATCAAAGCCGTTGATGATCTCACCTTGCAAATCACTACAGTCAATGTTTTCCCTCCTCTACCGGGTGTTTTAAAGTTTGCCTTTTTGTTGCAGAAAAAAGCCCTTCAGGAGCATGGTCCGCTTTATAACAATGACCCAGCTACCTCAGTTTCCTCGGGTCCTTATATGCTTTCAGAATTTGACCCCGGTAACAGAATTGTCTTGGTCGCCAACCCCAAATACACCGGATTCCGTCCTCCACGACTTCAGCGAATCGAATTCATCTATATGGCGCCTGATACTTTCTTTGCAGCTTTTCAAAATGGTGAAATTGACCGTGTTCCTTATGAACAACTTTCACCTGCTGACTTCGCCATCATTCAAAGTGACGAAACTTTAAGCGAAAACTATTTGCGCCACTTTGGTGACTTCCGTACTGACTATTTGCTTTTTGATACTTACAGCGCACCTTTTAACGATCTCAACGTTCGTAAAGCTTTTGCCTACGCAGTTGATCGTGATGCGATTGTTAAAAATGTTTACGGTGAAATCAAGGCGATGCCAGCTCACTCGCTCCTTATGCCCGGTTTCCCAGCTTCAGATACTACTGGCGACCTTACCAGCTATCAAAATTACGATTGCCCTAAAGCCAAACAATACTTAGCCGATGCCGGATTCCCTGATGGGAAAGGGTTCCCATCATTAGAAATGTGGATGCGCGGTGAAGGTCCAGCAATGTCTTCGGTATATCAAGCTGCTGCAGCCTCAATCGCACAATGCTTAGGCATTTCCATTGAAGTTTCCAATAAAGACGGCAAGGTTTATATGGATGCTCTTAATTCAAAACCGACCCAACTCAGCTTCGGCTCAATTTCTTATGGTATGGACTTTTTAGATCCTTCTAATATGTTAGGAATCTTCGTTTCTACGGGTCGTCACTCCTGGAAAAACGATGCCTATGATGCCTTGGTTAAAGAGGCGAGTAGCTTAGTTGGAGACGATGCCAAACGTACGCAGATGTTTAAGGATGCAGAAAAGATTCTGGTTGATGATGTAGGCTCAGTATTTATTGCCCATCGCTGGCAAGGCGATCTCTTCCAGCCCTATGTCCAAGGTGACGGTATTCGTGTACCTGATTCAAATGGTATTTCTGGCTGGCACTGGGGAAATGATTCGGTTTGGAGCAATATTTACATAGCTAAGAAGTAAGCGATTTTTAAATCGATGCAGGGAGTTTAGAGATTCTCCTGCATCGATTCTTATTTTTACTTAGTATCAAATTATCAAGGCATCTAGGATTTTTGCTAAATATAA
>JAHEBB010000488.1 GCA_024642575.1 Trueperaceae bacterium
TGCAGCAACAGCTCAGTTTGGCGAAAGCCAATGTGCTTTTACGCCTTCATAAACCTGAGCAAGCTGAAGCGGAATTAAATGCCATTCAAGATTTACCACCTGACCCAGGTTTAAACGTTTCCAAGGCCTTTCTTGAAGCCTGGTTAAAGCTCGAGCTTGGCGAAGAAGACCAGGCTAAAGCCGTAATAGAAAAGGCGCTTAGCTTACCTGCTGTGTTTCGCCATCAACTTGGTCGGCGCTGGGGGCAGTTGTTACAGGCGCTTGCCCGACCAGACCTGGCAAAGGTCTGGTTAAAAGACTGTAACCCCTTTGCCTTACCTGAAGCTCTGGCTATGCAGTTTGAAAATCAAGCTGTAGAAACGGCAGAATAACCTTTAGCAAAGCGCAAAGGGCTAAGTTTTGCAATTTTAAAGTCATATGCTAAGCTGATTTCAGCATGAAATAAGTTTAGTTCTTTGTGTAATTTGCGCTTAGGTTTAGTTCAGTTAGCGCTTTTTGTTCATTTCCCTAATCACAATCTAATTTTTATTTGGAGCCTTGTATGCTCATATTACAAACGCAAGATTTGTCTTACCGTTATGAAACGATGCTCGAGCCTCTTTTTCTGGGCGTCAGTATTAACCTTTATACAGGCGATAAAGTTGCGCTACTTGGGCATAATGGCAGTGGAAAAACGACATTGCTTAATTTGCTTAAGGGCGAGCTCGAGCCTACAGATGGCGACATTATCCTATCTGGTAACCTGCACATGCTCAGGCAAGAAGATCGGCTCGAGGGGGATGCAACTGTGCTTGAGGCTTTGCTCAGCACTCATAAACGGTTCTTTGAACTTTACCTTGAAATGACTAGGCTCGAGCAAGAAGGTATGGCCGAGCCACTTCGTTATGCCGATGGGGTTGCTGCATTTAGTGAGCTAGGTGGGTTTGACTTACTAACTGAAATCACGCAAATGGTCACTGCTTTAGGGTTTGACGAAATGCTTCTGAAAACCTCGGTGACTCAGCTTTCGGGGGGTGAGCGGCGTCTCCTAAAACTGATGTCTGCATTTTTACTCCCACCTGATTTGCTTATCTTAGATGAACCCAGTAATTACTTAGATGAACGGGCGATTAGCTTTTTAATTGAGAAAATTCAAGCGTTTAGTGGAGCCTGCCTGATTGTTTCCCATGATCGCTGGTTTTTAGATCAGACGGTTGCTAAAGTTTTAGAACTCGAGCACCGCAGAATTAGTGAGTACAAAGGTGACTACAGCACCTTTAGAGCGACTAAGGACGGTATTTTTAGAGAAAAAGTACGCAAGAAAGAAAAGCTCGAGACTGAAATTGACAAACTTGAAGCCGTCGAGCGTACTTATAAAGTCTGGGGTGCCCGCAAAGAAAAAGAAAAATCAGGGGCGATGGATAAAGGTTTTATTGGAGCAAGGGCAGCCAAATTGCAAAAGCGGGGCATTATGGCCAAAGAGCGGATGCAAGACCGCATTGAAACGCTAAAAGAAACCAAACCCTGGATTGATAAGCATTATCAGATTGCTTTTGAAAAGGCAAATGTTCCTAGTGGAACCTGCTTGCTTATTCAGGATTTAAGTTTTGCTTATGAAGAACCTTTACTGGAAAAGCTTTCACTTACGCTCGAGTGGGGCGAACGCTTGGCGCTTAGTGGGTCAAATGGCTCGGGTAAGAGCACACTTATTAAGCTCATGCTTACTGAGCTTAAGCCGCAGGCAGGTAAGGTGATGTGGTCAAAAAGGGTGGAACTGGCCTATTTGCCACAACTCTGGACCGACCCTGCCCATTTAAAAACCGTTGCAGAGCTATTTAGTGAAGATGAAAGCCCTCAAGCCCGCCTTATGCTGGGCGCACTCAGAGTTAAGGGTGATTTGTTCTTTCAGCCGTTTTCAGCCCTAAGTGAAGGGCAAAAGCGCAAACTCAGGTTGGTTCGTCTGATGCTGGATAAGCCTAATGTGCTGATTCTTGATGAACCAACGACACATCTTGACTATGAAAGTGTAGAAATGCTCGAGTCTGCCCTTGAGGACTACTCGGGTACACTGATTCTAGTAACGCACGATAAATACTTGCGAGAAAGGCTTTGTGATAGAGAGTTGAACTTGTCTCAGGCAGGCTCGAGCGCTTCTAAGGTGTAACTAACATCTTCCATAATCGGATTACTCAGTACTGTGGTAGCAATCTCGGCGAGTTGTTTTTCAACCTCGGCCTGCTCCCCAGACATAAAAAGTTCGATGTGTTTACCTACACGTAAATTTTCTAGATTCTTATGCCCCAATCGCTTCAAGGTGGTCTCAACCGCACGACCTTGCGGGTCCAGGATGCTCTTTTTAATCATCACCCTTACAACGGCTTTAAATTCAGGCATTGGCGTCTCCCATAACACGTTTAAATACTTCTTGATAAGCACCTTCAACATTGCCAAGGTCGCGTCTAAAACGGTCTTTGTCCATACGTTCCCCACTTGCAGTGTCCCAAAGGCGGCAGGTATCGGGGCTAATTTCATCGGCTAAAATAATCTCACCGCTTGGCAGCTTGCCAAATTCAATTTTAAAGTCAATCAGCTCGAGTCCTCGATTAGCAAAAAAGGTGATAAGTCCGTCATTGATATCCATCGCCAGATCCATCATGGTTTCTAGCTCATCAGGACTGGCTAAGCCGAGTGCAATGGCCGTGACATCATTTAAAGGCGGATCACCAAGGGCGTCTGATTTGTAACACCACTCGAGCACCGTTGGCGTTAAGACAATGCCCTCTTCAACCCCGTAGCGCTTGGCAAAAGAACCTGCGGTTTTGTTACGCACGATGACTTCTATCGGGATGATTTTGACGGCCTTGACCAGCTGCTCCCGCTCACTCAGTTGCTCTATAAAATGGGTGGGTACATCAAAACTTGCCAGATATGTAAAAAGTCTGCTGGTTACAGCATTATTAACAATGCCTTTGTTGGCAATCGTGCCCCGTTTTTGCGCGTTAAACGCGGTTGCGTCATCCTTATATTCAACAATATAGGTCTCTGGGTTATCGGTCGCGTAGACCTTTTTGGCTTTACCTTCGTATTTAAGTTCGCCCTTAGTCACGGCGGTACATTATCAAGAATTGGCGCTCTGTGCAATTCATGAGGGTCAATTTCATCGCCAGTTAGAAAGAAGGGGCAGGTGTTTGCTGCCCACAAGGCACCTTTAACTAGGTACGAGGTACTGATTTTAGCCTGTTCCTGCCACATGGTGATCTATGCCTTCAAAGGCTTCCAAAAAGGCGCGCATGCCTTTTTCATCCAGGCTTTCAAAGCGCTCGAGCCTCGTCCAAGCGGTCATAGCATAGGGGCTAGGCATATTCTCACGCGGCATAATGACCACACGGCGGTAGCCTTTGGCAACTTCCTCAAGCTTAATGATTTCGGCTTTGTTTTCTTCAGGTGTGCCCATTTTGTACCAGATCACCACCCCGCCATCTTCCATATTATGAATAATGCGTTGGTCAGGTACAATATAATCATAGCTTCCCCAGCCAGTTAAATCGCCGGTATGCCAGCCTGAAGTTGGGGGATTGCTATTGTATTCAGGATGATCATCCCCTATATCAATATGAACATTACCCTGAGACCGAAAAGATTCTCCAGGCAAGCTTCTCGCCCGAACACTGTTAATGATTATGGGTATGACAATAAGGGCAACAATCCCAGCACCTACTAACCAGAGAATGCCATTATTACTTTTTTTAGCAGCTTTTGAACGCGATTTTTTTGGTTTACTTGCCATAGCTTGCTAGTTTAGCAATTAAGTCAAGTACTTTCCTGTCAGGCAATTAACGCATTTACACTTTATTATCCTTTTATCTGAATACTAAGGATTTCAATATGGCTCAAAAGAAAAAAATCGATAAACACGGTTATCTTGAAACAGAACCTTTTGATTACCGTATAAGTAAAGACGGGAAAGTTTTTTTGTTTTGGGAAGGTAAACAAGTTAAAATTTTA
>JAHEBB010000489.1 GCA_024642575.1 Trueperaceae bacterium
TTAGGCAAAATCTCAAGCATTTCTTCTGCCACCCAGTAATGCTCATCTTCATTCCAGAGATGCTTATTAAGTTCATAAGCCAGTGCCAGATCATGTCTTGATGAAAAAGCAATATCGGCGATGAGTAACCTACCCTCGGGTTTTAGGTTGTTATAAAGCTGCATGATAATTTGCCACTTTTGCTTAAAATCATACTCATGCAAAACATAAGACGAGACAATGCGGTCAAACTTACCAAGTCTTAAGGGTTTGCTTAGATCAGCCTGAAGAAAAAAGACACCTGGGAATTTTGACCTGACTTTTCTGAGCATATCCGTTGAGTAATCAACAGCCGTTATGCGGCAGCCTTTATCAAGCAGTCGTTTACTAAGTTGCCCGGTACCTACGCCAAAATCAAGTACGGTCATGGCCTTGGCCAGACTGGCTTTCTCAATCAAAAGGTCTAAGACCTCTTCATAGCCCGCAAGCGGAAAATCTTGATCACCAATCAGGTAATTTGCCAGATCAATATCGCTATCAAGAAGTTTTCGTTTGCTACTTAGTCTCACTTTAGCTCTCATTCCTTAAAATCTTTACCATACTTAGACGGGCAGGCAGGCGTTTAAAGCCAAGTTTGTCATTGACTGCCAACATTTCTACATTGGTCGTGTCATTGTTGGTAAAAACCTGACTCGCTCCTGCCTTTTTGGCAAAGGTCAAAGAATGAATTTTTAAAGCAGTTGCCACACCTTTTCCCCTTACTTCTCTAGCAACAGCAGTTAGACCCGTATACAAATCGTTACTGCTCGAGCCCTTCCAAAGCTGACTTAAGGCTACCAAATTTTCACCCTGTAGAGCAAAAAAGGTACCTTCAGGGTAAAAGTCAGGGGCATTTAAAACATTCTCTTGAAAGAAGTCAAAGCTAAAAGGTGTGGCAGGTTCACTGCGTGGCACATCAAGACGTACCGTACTAAAAAGCTCATAAAAGGCTTTGCCAATCGCAGATTTATCGTCAAACTCGGCAAAATTTTTAAAACTAAAGCCTTGATCTTTAACATTATCAACCTTTTGAGCGAAATGCTCAGGTTCAAAACTTGCCAAATCCAAAACTGATTCCCAGTCTCGTTTGGTTTCAAAAAAATCTCGAGCTTGAGCAAACGCGAAGGCATAGGGTTCGCTTTCTTTTACCAACACCCGCACAGTCATGGGGTCATGAGGTTCTAGCTCCTTAAGAAGCGCAGCATAAAGCGCTTTACCCATTCCTTTAGCTCTAAATTCAGGATGCACAAAGAGGCGAATAAAAAATTTATAGGGATGATACATGCCAGCATTTTGCTCATAGCTGGCGCTACCCATAACTTTTTCTTGCTCAGTAGCAACCAGTTGACCAAACTTATAAGGGTCTTTAAAGGAATCTTTGTAAAATTTTAGCTCTTCTGCGCTATGTTTATCTTCGGGGAAAACCAAATTCCACAGCTCAGAAAGACCTGCAAAATCTTGATCTTGTATAGGGCGAATGTTCATTTAGGTGGAAAGCTCCTTCTTTAAGCGAATCCAGGCTGGGTCTTTGACAAAGCCCAGCGCTTCATTGATGCTAAGCATCGGTCTATTGACCGAATGATTAGTGGTTGCAATTTCTTTTATCTGATGTTCAAGAGCATACTGAATGCCTATAAGTTTTAAACTCAGGGCAATACCGTTTCGGCGATAAGCCTTTTTCACAGCAGTTAAACCCGTTTTAAGTTTGTCTGCCTCATTTGAATGGTAGAGTTCCGACATACCCACCAGTTCATCATCTTTAAAAGCAAGAAAAACGCTCTCAGAATTGTGTTCAGGTCTACCCAAATAGCGCTCGAGCCAGACCTCATAAGGCCAAATATTTAGAGGTTCAGCAGTAGGCACCGAAGGCAATAAATCTTGGGTGACGGTTTTATACAAAAGACGATGGGTTGCGTCTGTGTCAGGTAAATCTGCCAGCGTTTTAAAACCAATAGTTGCGGTTTTGGCTTTGTCAAAGATGGCAAGAAAGGGGGAAATATCAAACCTTTCTAAATCAAGGCGAGAAACCCAGGCACGCTCGAGCTCTTCAAAACCTTGACTCAGAAAAAAGCTATGTAAGCCTGACCAATCTTCACGAACTCTTGTAACCAGGGAATGGGCATCTTTAAGTTTAGCTATCAGGTAGCTATACAAGTCATTTCGCAAGGGTTCAGAAACCTTGTCTGGATGTAAATAAAGGTCCATGCGAACCCGATTTTCTCCATCATCGGCTTTCATGGCAAAAACGGCTGCGATCAATTCTTCTCGGTAGTCCAGTACTTCATTGACATAAACATCAGCTTTTCGAGTTTGGTCAAAATGCCTGATTTCCTGTTCACTCATTGGCGTATCAGCGTGGATGAGATTATAGAGACGGGTAAAAGCAGAGTAATCTTGCTCAGTAAAAGGTCTCAGGGCCAGTTCAGATGTCATTAGCCAATTCCTTTTTGAAAATAATCCAGGCGGGTTGCCTGAAAAACCCCAAGCTCTCATTTATGGCGAGCATGCCTTTATTTCTTGTATTGTTCCAGGTTTTAACTACGGTGTAGCCTTGCTCTTTTGCCCACTTGAGATTCTCGAGCTTAAGCGCTTTAGCAATACCTTTATGGCGAAACGCTTTTTTGACACCTGTTAAACCATTGTAGATACACCCAGGTTCGGCTTTAGTCGGCCAGAAGCTATTAAAACCTAATGCTTCTCCCTGATACATGGCTAATAAATGCGCTTCAGGTTTAAAGTTGGGGTTTTCAAAAAAGCCTTTGACCCAGCTATCAAAACTGGGCGTAGTATGGGTTTCTCCTTCAGGAAAAGGCACATCTTTAGAGATTTCAACATCTAAGTCATAGAGTTTTTTCTGGTACTCAGGCTCAGTTTGTATATACTCACTAAGCCGCATAAAGCTAATACCGTCGGTTTTTAACTTAGCCTTTAGCTGATCTAATTCGGCAAAACTTAGAGTATTCGGGTCAAGTCTGGACTCAAAATCACGAGTTTCTTCGGTAAAACCATGTTTTTTCGCAAACGCAACGCCAGAAAGCATATCTTCCCGCGTTCTTGTTCTTAGTATCAGCGGCTTATGCTTTTTGAGATCAGTCATGAGTTGCTGATAAAGCTCTGTGCCAAATCCTTGACTTTGATACTCAGGGTAAACGTTAATTTCTACCGAAAATTTTTGTGGGTGAAATATCCAGGATAAGTGTTCGAAAACTGCTACGCCAATCAGCTTGTCTTCACGCTCGAGCACTACTCTATGGCAAACTAGGTTTGGGTCACGCCGAGTGTCCCAGCTACGAACTTCTGTTTCGGTAATGGGGTACTCATGATACACCGCATTAAGCAGGGCAGTTAGGGCAGGATAATCCTTTTTAGTAAAAGGTCGAAGGGTGGAACTTAGGGTTTTCATGGTTTGCCTCCTCTAGAAAGGCTTAGACAAATCAAAATTTTGTCTTTAAAACGCTCTAAAGAGCGGAAGATTAAATTGTAAAGGGTAAATTTAGTGTTTAAGCTTTGCAGTTACCAGTCGCAGCCGAGCAAGGTCAGGTGCCCAAACACAGGAGAAATAGATACATTGTTTTTTCATAGTTTCTCCTTTCAAAAAGGGCAGGAAAGACCTTCAGGCGATGCCCGAGCCGACAAGCGAATAATGGCTTAACGATGAACTGCGTAAATCATGCTAGCTCGGAGTGTAGCACAGCCCACTGTTACTGCCAAGTCTCTAGTATAGAAATAAAAATGACCAAAGCAAATTAAATACTCTGATCATTTTGATTGTTTTACTTATTTACGTGTGGGAAAAGAAGGTAGCCTCAGGTTCGTTTATTTCTTATGCTAACCTAGTAAGTTCATATATTTCACTAGATTCTTGATGAACTTTTTCAAAAACAATCCTTAGGTCTGCGTCTTGCTCATTTGTAGTATCTTCAAGCTTTTGATATACAACCGCGAATCTTTTTTCTATCATGTAA
>JAHEBB010000490.1 GCA_024642575.1 Trueperaceae bacterium
CTTTGGAATAAGGGCATGTATACCTATAATCCCCAAGAAACGGCACCAACACGCAGCGTAAATATTCAGCTTGACTGGCGCAAAGTTGCAGCTGATTTGGCTAAATCAGGGCAACCCAGTCTTCAAGCTGGAGCTCCTCGCATTAATCAAACAGCAGCAAGTCGTGGTGGGCATCAGGGCAAAAAAGATATAGGTAGCGTTAATGCCTATAACTCCTCCATGCATAAAGCGCATACCGCTACAATAATGGATTTACCTATTCGGCTTAAATCAAATATTAGTGCAGCACAAGGCCCTTTTGATTCCAAGGTTCGCAATCAGGTGGTAGGGCGAGGCGGCGGTTTTATTCGTACCCAAACCCAGGTTGAAGACAAACGCAGCATTATTTTTAAACTCATCGATAATCGCCGCACGATTAGAGATATAGCAGCTTATCTGGGCTGGGGCATTGATGACATTAAAAATGTGCTAGCACAGCTATTAGCTGAAGGCGCTATAGATATCATGCCTGCTAAAACTATGGTTTAGCGTATGCTATAGCCATGTCAAACCCGAGCTTTGCTGATATTAAAGCTGCCCAAAAGCGCATTACCAAAGAGGCTTACCGCACTCCTCTCATTCGTCTTGGTTTAGAGGGGGAAGTTTATGCTAAAGCTGAAAATTTGCAACGCACCAACTCTTTTAAGTTTCGCGGTGCTTATAATTTTTTGGCATCTATGACGCCTGAAGAGCGTCAACGTGGGGTAACGGCTCCCTCGAGCGGTAACCATGCCCAAGGCTTGGCTTGCGCCGCTCATCTTTTTGGGGTACCTGCGGCTATTGCCATACCTGAGGCTGCACCTGCTATCAAGGTAGAAAGAACCAAAGCCTGGGGCGCAGAAGTGGTGCGCTGTGGAAGCTCGAGCCAGGAAAGGCAAGCAGCTGCCCAATATTTTGTTGACAAGTTCGGCTATACCCTGGTGCCTCCCTTTGATCACCCCTGGATTATTGCAGGTCAAGGCACGGCTGGCTTAGAAATTGCCGAAGACCTTCCGAGTGTCGCCAATGTGCTGGTTTGTACTGGAGGGGGTGGTCTTTTATCGGGCATTGCCTTAGCAATAAGCCAGCTTTGCCCACAGGCACAGATCATAGGTGTAGAGCCTGAACTTGCTGCTGACGCAAGTGAATCATTTGCCAAAAAAGAACGTCTGAGCTGGTCAGCAAAAGACACTTCACGCACCATTGCCGATGGCGTTCGCACCCAAGAGCTCGGCAATTACACCTTTGAAATCATCAAAGACTATGTGCATGGCTTTGTTACGGTTACTGAAGCAGCTATTTTAGAAATGACTCGCTGGTATGTAAATGAAGCCAAACTGGTCGTTGAACCTACAGGTGCCCTAACGCTAGCGGCTTATCAAAAATTACTGACTGGACAAAGCGAAATCCAATTAAAGCCTGGTAAAACCGTTGTACTGGTCAGCGGCGGCAATATCGACCCAGGATTACTTAAAGACTTAATCGGATGATAGTTTAAACAAATAGAAACTTATGGTTTTTAATCTTCTTAAAACCAAAAAGAGTCTGAGTTTAGAAAAAGGTTTGATTGCAGTGGGTGCAAGACCTAATTCAATGTAAAGCAAACGTCGTCCTAGTGACCCAGCTGAGCTGCTAAGATATACTAATGGTCATGGCGCTCTCCCCTCTCATTATCCTCATCTTGCTTTTGTTTCTAGCGGTTACTGCCATTATCTTTCTATTTTGGTCGCTTTTAACCTTGAGAACCCCTCACTTGGTTATTAATACTAGGCAGTTAAGACGCCAACTAGCAGAGGAAACAGATATCCTTGTTACTGATAACAAGCCCAAACCCTCTCAAAAGGCCCCTATTTCTCCTAAACCAGGTGTTTATAACAGTAGTGTTTATAATAGTGTCGTTTATCCTCAGAGAAATCCTGAAAGACAAACCCTGACCTCTAAAGACGAATTAAAAAATCGCCTTAGCAATAATCAGGTAAGAGGTCTAAACGCCCATATCCCCGTGCCTAACTCACCCCCTGTTGAGGCTGTTGTTACCAGAAAGCACTCTTACTTAGACACCCAAGAAGCGCTCGAGCCTAAATCTAGCGAACCTAAAGCCCCCAAATTTCAGGTGGTTACCCCAAAAGAAAGCCAACCCAAACCAAATCTTGCGAGTGAGCAAGTACCTCTTTTTGATAATCTACCTGAGCCTCCCCTGCAACTTTTAAACGAAGAAAAAGAAGACGAAGAAGATGTTTTTGAACGTTTTATTCGCTCAAAAAATGATGATTTAGGGTTTTAACATTTGAACCTTTTTACAGCGTTCAGATTTTCGTGTATACTGCCCTCTATGCAAGCCCTTTACTCATGGACAGGCGCTCTAGGGCGATGGCGTAGTTACACAGTTTAATCACGCCAAAGTTTTTATTTATTCCTTTAAAAACCGAACTTTTTCCAGCTCTGGCGTCGTTTTGCTCTTCAAGGCTTAACGTATTTCAGAGCAGGTTTGTATTAAGTCTTAATATTTTGAAAGAACTTGAGGTAATGAAGTGTCTAAGGTAGCATCTTCTGTGACGTTAAAACCTATTTATAAAGAAGTCCTTGCTGATTTAGAAACCCCTTTAACCGCCTATTTAAAAGTTGCAGGCCACCCTGCTTTTTTACTGGAAAGTGTTGAGCAGGGTGAGCGCATCGCTCGTTATAGTTTTATTGGTACGGGCGAACGCAAGCGTATTGAAGCCAAAGGTAGTCAAATGACCATCACGACGGCGGGCATAAGCGAAATGATCGAAACCAAAGACCCTTTAAGAGTTCTCTGGGACTTAACCGTCAAAGATGCCAAAAAAGACCCTGTTTTACCTGACTTCTGGGCAGGGAGCGTAGGCTACGCCTGCTATGACATCATTCGGCAATATGAAACCCTACCTGACAATAACCCTGACGAATTAAACATCCCAGACCTGCTTTTTATTCAACCTGAAGCCATGATAATTTTTGATCATTTAAAACGGCGACTTTTTATTGTTGCACCTGCCATTGACGGTGACAGCGCTGATGAAGCCAGAGCAGAAAAACTAGTCGAAGAAACTTACCAAAGACTGCGCGGCCCTTTGCCCGGTGTACCTGGAGACAGAGCAGGCAGACTCACCGAATTTACCAGCCATTTTACCAAGGAGGGCTATAAGGAAGCCGTTAAAAAGGCTGTTGAGTACATTCATGCCGGTGATATTTTTCAGGTGGTTCCCAGCCAGCGTTTTACAACGGAGCTAGGGGTTCACCCGTTTGCTCTTTACCGTGCCCTTAGAGCCATTAACCCTAGTCCTTATTTGGGCTACTTGGATTTGGGCCCTGTTACTCTGGTTGCCAGCAGTCCTGAAAGCCTGGTTAATAGTGACGGCATAACCGTTAAAACCTTGCCCATTGCCGGTACACGTAAACGCGGTCAAACGGATGAAGAAGACAAAGCGCTTGCCAAAGAACTCCTTGCCGATGAAAAAGAACGTGCTGAGCACATCATGCTGGTTGATCTGGGCCGAAATGACTTAGGGCGGGTTTGCAAATTTGGCTCTGTAAAAGTTACTGACCTGATGCGTATAGAGCGCTATAGCCATGTTATGCACATTGTTTCTACGGTTGAGGGTCACCTTAGTAATGACAAAACGCCACTCGACGCCCTTGCTAGTACCTTACCCATGGGAACAGCGTCAGGCGCACCAAAAATACGCGCTATGGAGATTATTGACGAGCTCGAGCCTGTCCGCCGTGGCCCCTACGCAGGTGCCTTTGGCTATGTAAGTGTAGGTGGTTCAATGGATATGGCTTTAACCCTAAGAACCATGGTCATAACGGGCGGAAAAATTCATTTACAGGCAGGCGGCGGGGTTGTGGCAGACAGCGATCCTGAATTTGAGTATCAAGAAAGTTTAAACAAGCTCAAATCGGTTATGGCAGCCGTAGAAATGGCAACCAAAGGTCTAGCCT
>JAHEBB010000099.1 GCA_024642575.1 Trueperaceae bacterium
TCGGGTGGCAACATTACTTTGAGTGGTGGGACAAAGCCTTTGGAAGCTAGTGGTAGTGATGGTAAAACCAAAGTGGGTATTGCCATCATTGGGGTAGGAAAAATTACCCTAAGTGGCGGATCTGTATATTATGGTTCGATATGGGGAGGCAGTACGGTAACCTTAAGTGGGGGAACAAGTGTTTTCGGAGGAATTGCAACAACGGGCGATATCACGCTTTCTGGGGGAGCGTTTGTTGACACTAACGTCACCGTTAACAATGATGAGCTTCCCAAAACCGCTGCCAAAGGCATCACCATCCTTAGTCGACGTTAAGCTGAGATTTTCACTTAGGGGTTTTTCGCCCATTCCCCCGAAAAGGTTCATTCCAGGATTTCAAGACCCCTTGGTTAAACACTCTAAAATTGAAAGCGGCGATCTTGGCCGCTTTTTTACATTGACCAGCAAAGACTTAAACCTGGTGCAGCAACAACGCGGCGATCACAATCGCCTAGGCTTTGCCTTGCAACTCACCAGCCTACGCTACTTGGGGTTTATCCCCGATAATTTGTTAAACCCACCTGTTGAAATTGTTCAGCTGCTATCCCATCAGCTCAAGATAGAAGATGCAGTTCTGGATGGTTATGGCGAACGTGAACAAACCAGAAGTGACCACTTACTACAAATCATGGAGTATCTAGGGTTTCGCCGAGCTGCCCCCTTTGACTTAATTGAAATAGAAGATTGGCTGACAGATAGAGCGCTCGAGCACGATGATGAAAGCAATCTGCTAAGAAAAGCCTTAGACCGATTACGCTGGGACTTTATTGTCAGACCTGGCTTAACAAGCCTAGAACGTATTGTGTCTGCAGCCAGGCAAAAGGCTCGAGGCATCACTTATGAGCGCTTAAGCCCTTTATTAACAGAAGAGAGAAAGACCTTTTTAGATAGCTTACTGCTACCCCCAGACACAGGGCATTTAACGCAACTGGGTTGGTTGCAGAATTTACCCAATGAAGCCAACGCCGCTCAAATAAATGATGCGCTAGATAAGATTCAGTTTCTACAAAAGGCAGGTGTAGAAGATTGGGATCTGTCAGTTATCAATCCCAATAGACTTAAGTTTCTAGCAGGGCTTGGCTTTAAAGCGAGTAACCAAAGTCTGCAACGAACTTCACCTTTAGAGCGTTACCCCACGCTGATTGCCTTCTTAAAACAATCCCTTATTGATCTGAGCGATACTGTCATTGACTTAGTGAGTGACTATCTCTGGGGCAAATATGGGGATGCCAAAGATGAGCTGGACGCTTTAAGGCTGAAAGCAGCTCGCTCGACCAATGAAAAGATGAAGACATTAAATAAGTTGCTTAACGTGATCCTACAAGGCAAAGCCCTGGGCGAAGACTTAAATCAAACCCTCTTTGAAGCGCTCGAAGAAAAACGAATGCAGAAGCTACAGGAAGAAACCGAAACGATTATTCGACCCGACAATGATGAAGCGATTGATTTCTTTGCCAACTGTTATACCTACCTCAAAAAGTTCAGTTCAAGGTTTCTACAAACACTTAGCTTCAGTTCCCACAACCCAAACCACCCTGTACTAAAAGCTATTGAGCTACTCAAACAAATGGACGAAGAGGACATAAAACGTGTGCCTCAACAAGCACCCATGAGCTTTATCTCTGATGCCTTTCAACCGTATATCACCAACCGCAAAGGCATGATTATCCGCAGATACTATGAGCTGGCAGTCCTCTGGGAACTAAGAGCAGGTTTACGCTCAGAAGATATTTTTGTTGTGACGTCAAAACGCTACGCTGACCCTTCGAGTCATCTCATTTCTAAAAAGACCTGGCCTGAACAACGTAGTGAAGTTCTTAGGCTCACAATGGCACCACCCACAGGAGAAGGTAGACTTAAAGAACGCGCCCAGGAGCTGCAGCTGTTAGCTGAGCAAGTTGAGGACCTACTCAATGAAGATAGTCCTTTAAGCGTAGAAGCTGATAAATGGATACTCTCACCTCATGCCAGTGAGGAGCGCCCCAAGAGCGCTGAGTTTTTAGAAAACAATCTCACTAGCTATTTACCCAAGCTAGATGTTACTGATGTCGTTATTGAAGTAGATGGCTGGACAGGCTTATCTCAGAACCTAAAACACTTTGTAACAGGTCAAGCGCTTCAAGATGAACGAGAACGCAGTTACCTTTATGCCAGTGTTTTGGCCCAAGGCTTAAATCATGGCTTGACCCAGATGGCGAGAAGCACACAGTTACCGCATCATCAACTGGTTTACATGAGCAACTGGTATCTAACCGAGAGCAATCTTAAAGCTGCCAACACTGCCCTGGTGAATTATCATCACCAGCTAACTGCTAGTCAGAACTGGGGTTCAGGAACCTTATCATCCTCAGATGGACAGCGGTTACCTTTAGCAGGCAAGAACCGCTTAGCCAAAAGCATTCCCAAATACTTTGGTTACAAACGAGGTATTACTTTTTATAGCTGGACAAGTGATCAGTTTTCTCAATATGGAGCTAAAGCTATTCCTTCAACCGTTAGAGATGCTACCTATGTTTTAGATGAAATCCTTGCTAATGAAACCGAATTGCCCGTGCTCGAGCACATGACTGATACCAGTGGTTACACCGAAATTGTCTTTGCTTTGTTTGATTTATTAGGATTGACCTTTACACCACGCATAAAAGGCTTGGGAGATTTACAGCTTTATAGAACGGATGATCTTAATCTAGATAAGCAACCTAAAGTTAGGGCGCGGCTATCCAAACGAATCAACGTTCAGCTAATCCTTGATAACTGGGATGAGATGCTCAGGTTTATGGGGAGTTTAAAGCTGGGCTATGTTACAGCTTCCCTAGTCATCCAGAAGCTGCAGGCTGCCAGTAGAAAAAGTGAGCTGGCTAGAGCGCTGCAGGAGTATGGCAGGCTTATCAAGTCCATTCATGTTTTAGGTTGGTATAGCAGTCAGGAGAAACGACGTTGGGCTGGGCGGCAGCTTAACAAAGGGGAATCGGTTCATACGCTTAAGTCAAACCTAACGATTGGTAACAAAGGGGTCATCAGAAAAAGAACCGATGAGGGTCTTCAGAACCAAGTGCTTTGCTTAAACCTTTTAGCTAACACGGTTATTGTTTGGAATACCGTTTATATGGCTGAGGCGCTTAAACAGGTAAAGGCTGAAGGTTATGACATTAGCCCAGAGGATCTAAAGTATATTTGGCCGACCAGAACGGAGCACATCAACATGCAAGGGAAGTATTTCTTTGACCTCAATCAACCTACTGGAGCAGCTGGGCTTAGGCAGTTACGTGATCCCAATGACCTAAATCCTTAGAGTTGGATTTTTCCTGGGTTCTACAAAAACCCCTATAGCCACGGCGGTCACAAACTTGGTAGACAACCTCTAAAAGAATCGTGTAAATCTCTATGGCTTTGGCTGTTAGATTTCTTACAAGTGGGCTCTGATAAGACTCAGAAAGCCCTTGGTCTTGGGCTTGTAGCACAGGGTTTCTCCTTAATTGTGAAGAAAAAACTTGACGTAAGCACCCTGTGTGACGTAAATTAGACCCATTCTAGTTTGGTCAATTACGACACTAAAGAACTCCTGTTGCAAGCAGGGGTTTTTTATTTGGATGTTACAAACGTTTTGCGGTTAACTAGGTACTCACCTCCCGAGGTTTTAGGTATGGTGAGAATACCACTTAAATAACAATTTGAGCAAACAAGCAGTTCCCGACGTCGGGAATTATCCATTTTTTCCAAGTTTCTTCTTTTGCTCGTTGATAAAAGCAGTTAAGATTTCTTGAATATTATCAAGTTTATCAAGTTCGTTAGCGTTTAAATCAATATCCACTGTCGCCATTTGACTGATCTTTTCTGCCATCTTATCAGCCGTTTTCAAAAAACGTTCTTTAATAGTTGTTTGGTTTTGGGGTGTTTTTTCTAAACTCGCTTGGGTTGCTTTATGTTGTCGTATTGCTTTAATAGAAATACCTTTTTTAATCATTTTCCAGAGTTCAGCTTGATCTTTTTTTTTACTAACTTCAGCTAATTCAATGAGATGAGATTTGGTTATTTTAGTGATTCTCGGATTTGATTTAGCTTGAAATCCCGACGTCGGGATTTTCTCCTCCAGTAAATTTAGATAATCTTTGCGTATTTTTTCAGGTAAGTTATTTATCTTGATACTAGCACTTACCGTCTGATGATTCTTACCGATGACATCCCCTAATTGCTCATCGGTATAATCATATTTTTCTTTTAAGAGTTGTAGTTGACTCGCTTCCTCTATAGGATTTAAATCTTCTCGCTGAATGTTATCAATAAGGGCAAGCTCATCTAAGTTACCTTCTACCTCGATAACTGTAATGGAATCCCACCCAAGCTCCTCTTTAATAGCTCGGTAACGTCGCTCACCACCTACCAAAATGTACTCACCCTTGGTTTCAAGGTCAGCCATGACCAAGACAGGATAGAGTTGTCCATGTTGTTTTATCGAACTGGCCAACTCTTTTAATTTATCTTTGTCAAAAAAAAGTCGTGGTTGATTAGGGTTAGCATGAACCTTCGTGATCGAGATTGTAAAACTCCCCGTAACTTCACCTAAAAGTGAGTCCATTCCCTCTGCCAAAAGGTCATCTAAATTGTGTACGTTCTCAGTTGCCATACTTAATTATATAATCTGCTAATTCATAATATTCTTTAACACCCCGTGCCCTGGGCATAAACTTAATGAGGGGCTGAGAAGCACGGGAAGCTTTTTTAACATTGGTGGTTTCAGGAATTGGCGTAAAGACCTTAAAGCGGGGCTCAACGATTTTTTTGAGCTGCTCGAGCATAGCTTGATCGTGCTTATGACGCTTTTGATAGCGCGTAGGCAAAACCCCTAAAACACTCAACCCACGATTACCCCTCTTATTTATCTCAGTTACAGTTGAAAAAAGCTGTCCGATACCTGCAAAGGACTTGATATCTAAATCAATGGGCACTAAGACTTTATCACTCGCTACTAAGGCGGCGGCTGTTGTCCGCGTTAAAGTCGGCGCACAATCAAACAAAATATAATCATAGTTACTAATTAGTGGTTGTAGTTTTTCCCTTAAAACCTGAGCTGAAGGTAACTCAACCGAAGCTAAACTTTGACCTGCGGGAATAACCGCAGGGTTATCAAGCTGTACCAAGTCAAGCAGAGATTTTGTCCCTGCTAAAGCATAAATAATCGTCTTTTTTTCAGCATCAAGCTGCTTTGGTGATAACCCCATATCTAGGGTAGCGTTACCCTGAGAATCAAGGTCTACAATTAAGACTTTTTTCTTCTCAGCTAAGCAAGACGCAAGGTTAATAACAGTAGTTGTTTTACCAACGCCACCTTTAGAATTTACGATTGCAATGGTCTGTGCCATACCTGGTGTAATCATACGTTAGAAAGTGACAAGACCAAAGTAACTGGTAAATTACACAGACTTTTATCATAAACAAATTGGAAAAGTTGAAAAACAAGGTCGCTTGTTCAGTCCCAGTAAGTAGGAGAGTCGCCCCTCCCACTTCTGGCATTTGCTTATGCTAGCGCAATCACTCAGCTGAAGCTAATGACCCCACGGTTTTTCGTGCTCTCCCTACCACCCCAACTTGGCCAGTGACTAAACATGAAAGTTAAGTCTGGTTATATTAGGAGTCACGAACAAAATTCAGTACAGGGGAATAGCCACCTAAAATGCTTCTTTATTATCTTAAGCCAGCCCAGCGTTGTGTGGTCACGAGCTGGCTCTTCACTTCTTAAACCAAAGATCGATAGATTAAATCCTAAGTCGGTTAAAGGTCGCCTGGAACCTTTACAATTTTTATTTGCGTGCTAATTTTCACCTTACAACCGTCAGGTGCATTATTTCCTGGAACATCTATGACTGGATTGGAATTCGATGTTATTTCGCCATAAGTTTTGGTAATTGGACTCATAGCACCCAAATTTGCAGAGCCACCAGTGTCTTGTTCCTGAATAAGGGTACTGAAAAGCGTAAACCCTGCATCACCCACGGTGAGTTTAACGGTAGCAATGGCCGTAGCCGGTAAAGCCAGACCCTCGCCATTATTTGTCTGTGCAGCAATGTAAGCATTGTATACGTCGTAAAGTTCTTCCTCCACGCCATTTGGTCGTTTTAGTTTCAAGAGGCCTGTGAATTCACCATCCCCAGCTTCAGCACTTTGCCCATCTACACCATTTTCGCAACTACCAATTACATCGAATCGGGTATATCCAACTCTTAAAAGCTGATCTTTTATCAATGGATTCATACGGAACTGAGGTTCAGTTGTGGGATATAGATCCCTGAGTATAATCTCTTCATAATCCGTATAAGAATCTTCATCCGTATCTACTTTTCTTGGATTGGTTTTTTCAGAAATACATTCTCTGCCATCACTAAGCAGGTCCCCATCGGTATCAAACTTTTTAGGATCGCTTGCTGGGTAAGAATGGCAGCCTACAGTCTCAGCGCCGTCAGAAAGCTGATCATTATCAGTATCAGCATCTAAAGGATTTGGATCATTCGGATCACTATCTTCTAAGCCATCGCCGTCGCTATCTGCTTTGTTTGGGTGAGTTTTTTTGCTGTATTCTTCCCCGTCCATTAAGCCGTCGTCATCTTCATCGGCGATCAGATAGTTGGAGAACACCGCTACGCTACTTTTAGCACCAGCTACGCCTGCTGTCTTACTCACAGCCTCGGTGGCTACGGTCCAACCTACATTTTTTTCAATATGATCACTTAAGCCATCTTTGTCAGTATCTTTTATTAGGTCAGCATCTTTCACCGTCGGGTCGCTACCAAAACCTTTGGCAACTTCTAAGCCATCAGGTGCGCTATCTCCATCGGTATCTGCATTTAGTGGGTCAGTTACGACGGTTTTTTGACCCCCAAGAATATAGTCAAAGGTAAGACCGCTCACCTCGGTAAAATCATCAAGGCCATCTTCGTCACTATCACGTTTCAGCGCGTCAGTACCTAGTGTTTTTTCTTCTGCATCCGTCAGGCCATCAAGGTCACTATCTTCTGTGTTGCAGCTTGAAAAAGCCTTATAGCTACCTCGACCAGCAATACTAACTTCCCAGCCCTGATAAACTTCTTCGAAATCGGAAATGCCATCTTCATCGCTATCTTTAAGCTCGTCAGAGCAGCCAAAAAGATACTCCCACCGCGCTGTAATTCGGTCTTTGTCTTTATCCTCTGCATAAGCAAGCGTTATGCCCTGCGCTGTGTAAAGGACACGACTATTAAAATCCAGATTAGGGTCAATACCCTCACTATCTATGACCACCCACCGTTTTAATTGGGTGGTTTCGTCATTTATCGCCTGCCGAATACGCCAGAGCGTCTGAACTTGTTGACCGTCGATATCAATAACTTTAGTGGCGTAGCTGTTTCTCAGTTCTGCCGGTGCAAGACTTGCGCTGGGCGTAGTAGTTTCATCATAGTGCTTAAGGCCCATAATGCCTTCAAGAACTTCTTGTAAAGTTATGCCTACCTGAGTTTTGTCCAGGCGAAAAAGAATACGGTCATTGTCATCAATAACGCCGTCACCATTCATATCTTCAATGGCGCGCCCTGCACTTGTTGATACCCTTAATCGCTCACTATCATCGCCCAGACCATCTTTATCACTATCAAAGCCACCATAGTCAATAATGACAGGTGACGTGCGGTCATTAATATCTTGAGAGGTAAAGGCAAAGTTGCGATTACTTTCATCGGTCACGTCGTAATTTGCTACTTTAAAGGTTAAGCCCCGTGGATTTTTCATTAAATCTTCAATGACCGAGGGAAAGACTTCGCTCGACTCAAATATCAGTGCAGACTTTGTTTCATTGGGGCCAAAATTAAAACTTGTCGCACCTTTGGGGAGTAAGGTAGCCACAGGTTTTAGCGAACTTACATCTTGTTGATTCTGCACAAAAGCGGTAACTTCAATATTACTTAAACTAAAAGCGACATCACTAACATTTTTTAGATCAATAACGACCTGCATCTTGCCACCTTCAACAGTTCGCTGAATAGACTCATCTACGCTTTGCTGTAATCCAGAATCAAACGACTCCGCATAGGTTTGCTGGGTTTCTTGACTTGATTCTTTGGTGAAGCTCGAGCTCCAGGAATTTGTTGTAGAAGTTTCTGCACTAAACTTTGCTGAGGCTGAGGCTTTAAAAAAACCAACTTCCCATGTAGTAGAAACGCCTACCTTTGCCAAAAACTCATTGGTATTTGAATCTGTCTGGCTGAACTGTTCGCCGCTTGTTTGGGTCAGGCTCGAGCTCACACTTTTGTTTGCAGATTCTACGGTTCCAGTACTATTGGTACGGTCAAAGCGAACATCGAGGGTAAGATTGACCTGTCCCACCTTTATGTTTGGCACCGGGATATCGGCAGCTCGAGGGTTCCGATTATCAAGGATAACTTCTTTATCATCACTAATTTGATCACCATCGGTGTCAGCGAGAGTAGGGTTGGTTCGGTAGAAATTCCACTCCGACTCGTCATTTAGATCGTCCCCATCGGTATCCTGATTGGTTGGGCTGCTGTAAATATGATTCCACTCGAGGTAATCACTCAATTTGTCCCCATCACTGTCATTGGTGCGCGGGTCAATACCAATGCTTCTCTCTTCACTATCAGTGAGTCCATCGCCATCGGTATCTTTTTTTGTGGGATCACTGGTAACTTCACGTCTTTCTATGATAGTTTTAGATTCCCCTGCACCCTTTTCAATAACAACAAGCCAACCTAACTGCTCAGCCGCATCTGAAATACCGTCTCCGTCTGTGTCTGTAGGATTACCAGATTCAGGAACACCTACAAACTGGGCTGTATTTGTTTCACCCGTTAAGCGGTCCTTGGGCGCAATTTGATTACCAGCCAGATCCTTGACTTCTGTAACCACAAGAGTGTATTTAATCTGAGACTGGGGAAAAGTTGTAAGAGTCACAGATGTTTTATCTTCACTTAAAACGGCTTCCTTAACACCGACGACTGCCTGGCTTGTTAAAGAAGATTTTGAGCTTTCCGAGGTAATACTGTAGTGCACTGGATTTTCAGCACTTCCCTCTCCACCCTGTACGGGTTTACTAAACGTTACGACCACGGTAGTGTTGCTGGTAGCTCCTGCATTTGATACTTTCAAAAGATTATCGCCATCTTGTGAGGGTGGGTTTGCATTTGTGCCACAAGCTACAAGAGAAATAACAAGTAACCCTTGTACTAATCTTTTAAACCAAGATATCGTCCGATTTTCCTTCATGTTTTTCTCCCTACCCTTTTTCGTTGATAAGCGAGGTTAGCATAAAATGAGTTTTTTCCCGCTGTCTTGAGGGCGTAGCCCTATATTGGCCTTTTCAGCACAAAGGTACGTAAAGTCTCATAAGAAAGTAGGGTAAAAATTAAGAAATGCTGTCTGAAACGGTATTTCTAAGAATTGCCTCTCGTCCCAAAATTGAGCCCTAAATCAGGCTCTTACGAAAGAATTGTGGTCAAAGTCTAGAATCATGAATCTAAGCTAGAAAAAGAGCAGCATAAAGGATGCTAGAGATATTATTTTCGGACTGTGTTGTTGAATCCTATGAACTGTTTGAACAAGCTATAGTTTTGCGAGCCCGAAGTAGAAAAGTAGAAGCCTGCTGTCCACTTTGTAAAGAACTATCAAATAAAGTGCAAGGCTATTATAAAAGGTGTCCGAACGATTTACCTTTGGCTAATTACAGGATTCAGTTCTGCCTAAAAGTAAAACGGTTTTACTGCCTAAATAGCAGTTGTGATAGGACAACCTTTGCAGAATCCTTTGAACCCTGGCTAGCTCGTTATGCCCATCGGAGCAATCGTCTCAAAGTGAGACAAGGTGGTATAGCAATAGCAATGAGCGCAAAAGCAGGTGAAGCTTTGCTAAGCAAAATGCAGATAACTATAAGTCATGATACGCTTCTAAATTTTGTTCGTCGTCAAGTGATTCCTTCTAGTGCAGCCCCAAGAGTATTAGGTGTAGACGATTTTGCCCTACGCAAAGGGAAAAGCTATGGCACTTTGCTTCTTGATATGGAAAAACATAAGGTGATTGACCTACTCCTCGGTAGAGAGGCAAAAACGGTAAGTGACTGGTTAAAACAGTATCCAAGCATCGAAATCATTTCTAGAGATCGCGCTCAAGAATACAAAAAAGCTTGTGATGAAGCCGCACCTCAAGCTATTCAAGTAGCAGATCGCTGGCATCTATTAAAAAACCTAAGTGATCATCTCACACAATGGTTTGAAAGCCATAGGAACTATCTAGTTACAGAAAGCTCTTCTCAAAATGCTAAGTCCAGCTATGAGCAAGTCCTTATCAATACGGCAAACAGAGCCAAGAATAATTTACGGTTATATAAAAAAGCTAAGAAGCTAAAGGAACAGGGATGGCACCATAGGGCGATTGCTAAAAAGCTCGGAATGACTAAAAGTACAGTCTTTCGATGGCTAAAAGATGGCTTGCCAGGCAATAAGTGGCCTAGTCTTCTTGACCCTTACTTAAGTTATTTAAAAGAAAGATGGGATGCTGGCTGTAGAAAGCCTCAAGAGCTCTACTTAGAAATACGAACTCAAGGCTTTCAAGGTCAAAAAAAGTTAGTTGAGTGCCATCTTGCTTCCTTAAATGCAGGTTTAGCTGATACCCAAGAGAGATTAACAAGCAAGAACCGCCTCAGAACGTATTCTCCAAATGAGGCATGCCGTTTGTTTACACGCTCTAAAGAAAGCTTGAGTAAATCTTCTTGTAGCCAACGTGACAGCCTTTTTAGCTCTCTGAAAACAGCCCAGCCTTGTTATGACTTAGTTCAACGGTTTATTAGTTTGTTTCAAATGAAAGATCAAGAAAATGAGATTATTATTCAGGCTTTTCATAGCTTCATTGAAGCTGCTAAGCATAGTGATATTACAGAGCTTGCTCGTTTTGCTAAAAGTCTAGAGCATGATAAAGCTGCGGTTGAAGCTGCCCTAACCTTACCTTGGTCTAATGGAATGACTGAAGGTAAAATCACCAAACTCAAGTTTATTAAGCGGCAAATGTATGGCAGAGCTAGCTTCAATCTTCTCAAACAAAAAGTCCTTCTTGCTGCCTGACCACAATTCTTTCGTAAGAGCCTGATTTAGGTCTATCAAATTGGGACTTGTTAATCCAATAGAATCCACTAGCTTTTCATCAGAGAAATCATACTCTCCATGCATGTTTATGTGCCTCCATGCAATAGGTGATCCTGCCTTAATGGATTGGATAATTGAGGGCTGCCTTTCTGGTTCTGCCTGACTAAGTTGCTTTGAGAGGTAGAGATAATTCCAGCAAAGCACACTATTCTTGATTAAGCGTCTGCAGGCATCAGCCACATCTAAACTTTCTTTTTCAGCAAAGCCTAGAAGATGATTACCGCCAAAGGAAATAGCCTTAGTAAAGCTGTTGCCTAACTCCCCCTTGTTGAGTTGCTTTTCAATTGCTTGTCTGAGTTTCACATCAGCGATGTAGTTAAGCATAAAGAGTGATTTAGTGATTTTGCCAAACTCTTTGAGTGCTCTATATAAGGGATTTTGTTTAGCATAACTATTAAGCCGTTTGAATAATTGTGAAGCAGTTGCTTCTTTAAGCTTGATTGTTACTACAAACCTTAAAATGTCATCCCAGTATTTTTCAATCAAATCAGTATCAATGTAAGCACTCGGCAGAATGGGGTAGTTGAGCATCTTGTAAGCTGAGATCTTTTCAAAAGAGTAGAGACGCTGTTTGGCAAAACCCTTAATTCTAGGCGCAAAATAAAAATCGAGTAAATGTGTAACGCCAAAGAGTGCTTCAGAATAACCGTGTGTGTCAGTCGAGTGAATGTCACTTTGAATGACATCGTTATGCATCAGCCCATCAAGTACATAAGCTACCTCTCGCTCATTGGCACTGATAACGGTTGAGTAAAATGCCATATTACGTTCATCCACAAAACTGTAGCTACTAACCCCCTGATTCTGCCCAAAATACTTAAAGGAATGACTAGCAATCAGCGACTCAACACTGAGTTCAAATTTTTGACCATCACTAGAAGTATGTAAACGCTCTGGGTTATTGCGGTAAATATCAGCTAAGCTCATTGAATCAATAAAAGAAAGTACCTTGTCATTGGCTGCCAAAAGGTTATCAAGCGAAAAGTACCAGTTGACCGTGTTCTCTAAAGTAGAACCTTGTAAGCTTCTGGAAATACTCACTAACTTATTGATACCAATATTGCAGCCATAGCCCATAATGCCAGCAAAGAAAGTCTGGTCACTCGGTTTGGTCATGCGACTATGTTGTTGCCAATGTTCAAAAGTATCTAGGAAGGCAGTTCTCTGATTAATAGTGTGCAGAACTTCTAGTAAAGAGATGTAATGCCCTTTAGGAAATAAGCTACTTAAAGGTGCAGCTTCAATACTATCTGCCCTAGGTGTGGTGAGAACAAATCCTTTCTTTTTAGAGTTGAAATAAGAATTGTTGCCAGCCAAGATGTCTGTATTGATGGCGTGGTATTGGTTGTCAAGCTGCTTTTTCAAACCATCAATAACAAATGCTGCATCTGAAAATTTAGCCATGCCTGCTCGCTGCAAATAGTCATCTCTATTGGCAAGCCATTTCTCTAAAGGAATCAGGTAATCCTCTAAGGAACGGTATTTATACGAATGTCTGAGGTGCAGCCTGCCTGCTTTGAGCTTCTCAGCCACATCCACAAACAAAAAAACCTTATAAAGCGAAATCCTGAATTTGCCTTTATCATCAAACAAAGCAGCTTCTTGTTCTTCTTTTAGAAAGCCTGTGGGGGCAGTATGGTTGATGCTGCCCTCTTTAGTTTGAAAGTGTGAAAGAGCCTCTAGTAAAAGTTTATCCTTACCTTTGAAGTCCAAGAACTTGATAATGCCAGCAACTCTATTTTGTAGCTTTCGAGATTTTGCCTCAAGCAAGTCATAAAGTTCTGCGTCCTCGAGCATCTTCCTAGTTTTGTCATCCAATAAGTCGAGTTCATCTTCAGCGGCAGAGCGTTCCATCTTTATTAGAGATAGCAGCTCCTCAATCTGTTTGAGTTTAGCGTTAGCGTCTAAAGCATTATTGGCAGTAATAGACTCAATGGAATCTAAAGGAGATCGAAAGCCTCGCTGTACAAGACCAACCAAACGATTGACTGAGCGCCTGTAGTCTTTGCGATGCTCAAATACTTGGTCTTTATGCTCACGATCCACAGTATTAAGCGCCGTTTGGGTAGTCTTTAAAAGCGTGTCTACCAGTACATCTTGCCCTCTATAAAACTGATGCGCGACAAAAGCCATGAGGTGCAAATACCTGTCTTCTTTAGAGCGCCTAGCAACTTGAAAGACCTTAGCGTTCAGGACGGATTGAGCGTAATAGCGAAGGCCTTCATGGGGTAACGCTAAAACATCAAGCGTACTTTCCAAATCATGATAATGCTCCCCCAAGCGTTTGACATCGCTCACATTCTCACCTATTTTCTTGGGGCTTACGGATTGGGAGAAACGCTTGAGTAAGGTGGTTGTGTAATGAGGTATTAATTTGCCTTTAACATCGACTTGCTCAAGTAGGTCATCAAGCAGCTGCTTCTCAGCTTTGGTCAGCTGCTTTTTTACTAGGGTCAATAAATTGGCTTTGTGCTTTTGCATCTCTTTGCTGATTAGGTTGTGAAGACGATGATAGGTGGGCACTTCAATACGTTGCCGAATCAGGTTTTCTACCACATGTTCAAAGATAAGTTTAGGACGCTTCTGGGAACGGATCATGGTTTGCAACTCGGGCAGTATTTTGACTTCAGATGTAGTGTTATAAGCTTGAAAACCCAGATGTTGCAGGATCAGACGTTTATGTCTTGAAAAACTATCTTTGTCATAGAGAAAAGAGGAAAGTTCGTTTTCGGAGATGTCTAGTTGCCTAGCGGCATAACGCAAATCAGTTTCATGGAATTGCCTAGCATAAAAACGTTTGTTAGCTTTGAAGTAAGCGAGTGTTACAAAAAAGTAAATCTTGGTGTTATTGCCTCTTAGCTTTTGAAGGACTATAGTTGTAGCCTCTGTCAGGCGCAAATATTGTTTGCGTTCACTGCTGCTAAACACAGGGGGTCTATCAAAAGATTTTTGTTCTTCACGATTGAGTAGTTGCATTCGTGCCATATGTTGCCTCCTTGAACTAGAAACGAGCGTTTCTTTTCTTTTAAGAGCCAACCATAAAGGGATGATTTCTCTAGCTATAGAAGATACAAACAATTCATTTTTTAGCTTTCTTTTGCAATACTGGTTTATGAACGTTATTGCCTATATTAGAGTAAGTACAGATAAGCAGGATTTAGAGAACCAAAAACATGCTCTGCTTAGTTATGCCCAAGCTCAGAAAATTGTTATTCAAGAATTTATTCATGCTGAAGTTTCTTCACGTAAAAGTAGTAAAGACCGCAAGATTGATGTCCTTTTAGAGAAACTAGCTAAAGGGGATTTATTGCTTGTCACTGAGTTAAGTCGCTTAGGGCGTAATATGCTTGAGACACTCAATCTTATTAATCATCTTAGTGATGAAGGTATTAAGATAAGTTTTATAAATCAGCCTGAGCTTTCAACAACAGCAGGTCATGCCAAATTACTCTTAGCTATTTATAGTTATTTCGCAGAAGCAGAGAGAGACTATATTTCTACACGCACTAAACAAGGGCTTGCGGCTGCCAAAGCTAAGGGCAAACAATTAGGACGACCCAAAGGCAGTCGAGATAAGCACAGGGTGCTTGATCCTTTTAGAACTGAGATTCTTGATTATTTAAAATTAGGACTCAAGCTTTCTGCTATTAGGCAAATCTTCAACCCGCAGCTTGACAAGGCTATTAGCTACAACGCTTATAGGTATTTCGTGACACAAGATGAGGAGCTAAGCACAGTCTGGAAATCCTAAATCCCTAAACCCAAAAAAGTACTCCCTTATAAGAGTTTTCTGTCTTTTGTTACGAAAACCCCAATCTTAGCGGTTTGATTGATGTCGGATTCGCCTGCAACAGTGGTAATGACGTTGCTGATAATGCGCGGCTTATCAACGTCGCAGGTTTCAGTGAGGAACA
>JAHEBB010000491.1 GCA_024642575.1 Trueperaceae bacterium
ATATAGGGCCAGTTTCCTGCATTGTAAGCGTCGCCTACATGCGGTATACCAAAGGCATGGCCTTGCTCATGAATAAAGACACCCTGGTAGGCATAGTCGCCTGTTCCCAAATGCCCCCCGCCAAGCCCTCCACCTGGTGAACCATAGCTACCTGCCTGGGTTGCCATAATAAGAGGCGCATAGTATTGATTGCTGGTTGGTCCATCTCCATTGGCTGAGCGAATTGCCCCAAGGGTATCAAGAACGGCACTCATCACGGCGTAACCATCCCCTTGCTGTTCTTTATAGGTCACTCTTTGTGCCTCTCGGCCTTGCCTTGGTCCAACAATAATGTAGTCCCACTGGATTTTTTTGGCAGGATGATTACTAACTTCCAAATGGGCAACTGGCCATTTGGCAAAAAGTTCCTCTTGGGTGGCGTTATCGGGCACGGCCGTCTGGGAAAAAGGAATGAGCGACTCATTAGCACCAAAAAGGTAAAAGGGTAAAGTGTATAGCTTAAAGCTTGATGCAGCCCCAACCTTCAAAGCACGCTTTTCGGTTACTTGTCCATCATTGGCACCAAAGCGCAGCTCGAGCCCTGGCTTAAGCCAGCTTGCAGGTAAATTTGCCCAGTAGCTCGTTTCGCTATAAAGCCTGCCACTTGCTTCCGTTTTTGGCAAGCTTGCAGGGTCACTTAAAGAAAGTATTCCTAAGGAATCCTGGCCTATGAAGCCTTCTACGACTGCATCCTCGATAAGATCATTTGTAAAGCTAACCAGAATGAGTGCTTCCCGCTCGCCCACTAAGTGCAATTCATCGTCGGGGAAGGCTTCCCAACTCAGTCCTTCAGGGCTTAAAACATGCGTTTGTGCCAGCTCGAGCTTGGCAATAACAGGTGCATCATCTACTGGGATAATGGTTAAGGAAACCAGAGCCTGGCTCGAGCTTTCATCATTAGAAACTTCATAAATAAAACGATCTGCCGTCGTTTCGCTGTGGTCGTGTTGATAACGAAAAGAACCATCTGCACTTAGCTCGAGCGTGCCATACTCAGGGCTGCTTATGAGCTTTACACTCAGCCCCGACTCGAGAGGATTGGTATCATTGTTAAGCAAACCATCTGCAGCTGAAACGACTAACAAATCGCCTTCTTGAAGCTCATAGTGGTCGAGTTGAGCCCCAGGCGCATTCTCGGGTAAGTCTATTATGCTCAAGCTAACCTTAGCGCTCGAGCTTTTCTCGCCATCACTGAGTTCATAGCTAAAACTATCAACGCTTTCTGCCGAACCATCATGCTGATAAGTAAATGAACCATCCGCTTTAAGAACCAGCTGACCGTGAGTTGGTTCCGTTAAAACAGTAGCCGTCAATGGTTTTCCTTCGGGGTCGCTATCATTGACCAGTAAGCCCTTGCTCGAATCAACCGCGAAAAGACTGGCTCTTGTGACCTCATAGGCATCGGCGGCAGCCTTAGGTGCCTGATTGCTGGTCTTTTGTATAGGTGTAGATTCCTGACCACAAGCCGCTAAAAACAGAACGGTTAGGGTTAAAACATAAAATTTGAAGGAATGATTTCTAGTGAACACATCCTAGTTTTTCATAAGGATTCTGACACAAGTCTGACAGCTCTAGGGTTCTAATGCCACAAGTGGCTCATGCTCTTTCGCCCAATAAAAAGCCAGCGCAAAGCCAGCTTTTTCAGGTAAACCCAGTACCGAATAACCCACAGAGGCCGCTGCTTCATCCCCGTAAAGACAGGCTACACAGATGGGTTTATGGGCACTGGCTAGATGGGGCGTTATGACTTCTTTGCTGTAGTCAAGAAGCTCAGGCTCGAGCGTCAAGATTTCACCCGCAAAAACTGAAGCTAGCCCTTCTTGCCTTAACATTTCAGCAAGTGTTTCGGGTAAACCATGACGAAGTTTGTAAAGCGTGCGGTAGAGCGTTGTCAAAATGGCTAGGCGTAACCCTTCTTTAGACCAAGATTGACTTGTCCAGATTGGCACCAATGCCCAGCCGTGTTTTAGATCATAGTCATTTTCAAAACGCTGCGCATAATCTGTTAGGATGCTGTTTGTCCAGCCGCCTTTTAGATCATCGGTAAGCACTAAGCCCAATTGCAATTCATAGCTCAAAAAGCTTAGGTCAGGCGCAAGCTCTTGCAAGATTTCTTGAGTAAACGATTCAGCATCCCAACTCATAAGCTCATCTATCAAAGACGCCACATGCTCTTTACCCATCGGGTTCATGCCGACTAGGGGAATCTGAATCTCGTCTTTGCCTCCAGTAATCGTCTGAATATAGCTCTTAAAGCGCTCAGGGCCTCTGGGCAAGCGGTGAAGGTCACGCTGCACTTCTAGCATCGGCAGAAGGTTAAGCTTCATCAGCTTATTCTGGCACGGTTCGCCCCTTTGATGTCGTAAACTGACGTATGAACCTAGAAGAAGTCTTTAGCTGGATTGACCACCACCAGGAGAGCTATCTTGGGCGACTTTTTGAGTACTTGCGAATGCCCAGTATCAGTGCACATGGTGAAGGTATGACTGAGGTTGCAGGTTATTTGCTCGAAACCCTAACTAAACTTGGGCTCGAGGCTGAAGCCGTAGCCACAAAAGGTTGGCCCGTCGTTTTAGGTCGCTATAACAAAGATCCTGAAGCTTTAACAGTGCTTCTCTATGGTCACTACGATGTACAACCCCCTGACCCGCTTGATGCCTGGGACTCTCCACCCTTTGAACCAGAAATTCGCAACGGCAGAATTTACGCTAGGGGTGTAGGTGACAACAAAGGTCAGCACTTTGCTCAACTATTAGCCTTAGAAAGCTTGCTTGACATAACAGGCGAGCTTCCTTGCAATGTCATAGTCATGCTCGAGGGTGAAGAGGAAATCGGCAGCCCTCATCTGGCAGAGTTTATAACGACCCACCGCGATAAACTGAAAGCCGATCTGGTTATAACCTCAGATGGACCCGTACATGATAGTGGACGCGCTACTTTAATGTTTGGCGTGCGTGGAATCATCTCATTTGAACTTAGAGCAAAAGGGGCTAATCGTGACCTGCACTCGGGTAACTGGGGTGGCGTTGCGCCTAACCCTATCTGGACCCTGGTCCAGCTGCTCGCCACCATGAAGAATACCAATGGGCAGGTCACCGTAGAAGGTTTCTATGATAGTGTTTTGCCTGCCACGCCGCTCGAGCTTGAAGCCCTTGCCAAACTTCCCGTTAATGTTGAACGCATTAAACAAGACTTAGGGTTAAGCCAATTAGATGCGCCGCTCGAGCGCCCCTTTTACGAGCGCCTGTCGCTTTTTCCCACATTTACCATCAATGGTTTTCATGCGGGTTATGGCGGCAAAGGCAGCAAAACTGTCTTACCTCATGAAGCCTTTGTCAAATGCGATGTCAGGTTAGTCGAAGCACAAAATACTGAAGATATTTTCAAAAAGCTCGAGCGCCACGTTGCCAAACATGCACCAGAGGTAGAATTTAAACGGCAGGGTGCTATGGAACCCTCTAAAACACCTATTGAGCATCCCTTTACTAAACCGATTATCAAGGCTATTCGACATGCCCAACAGGACGAGCCCTTACTTGTTCCGGCCATGGGCGGTAGTTTGCCTGATTATGTCTTTACCAAAATCTTAGGCATTCCTGCCTTTGTAGTACCTTATGCCAATGCCGATGAAGCCAATCATGCACCCAATGAAAACCTCGAGCTAAGTCGCTTCATGAAAGGCATCAAAACGGGAGCAGCTATGCTTAGCTATCTTGCCGAACATAGTGCAAAGAAAAACCCTTAACACATGGACACATCTGCACACAGCATAAAACTCTTAGGCGTCCCTAAGTACCTTGAGGGAGATAATATGCAACCGCTTCCTCAAGAGCATCCTCTTTTACTTCTTGCCTACTTAAGCGCGCAGGATGCCTGGATACCTCGCAGCGAAATTGTGGCTCTACTTTTTGAAGACGATGACGAAAGCGTTGCG
>JAHEBB010000100.1 GCA_024642575.1 Trueperaceae bacterium
CGCTTAGGGTTAGGGTTCTGAACTTCGGGTTCGGAAACTTCAGGTTTACTTGGTTCAGACTCGCTGATTTGCGGCTCGAGCGGTTTTTCGCGACTAAGTCGGCTGCGGGTACGCACAAAAAAGCCAAAAATAGCAAGGCAAAGACCTGCAATCATGACATAAATCCAGTAATTTGGTGGGCTCGAGCTTGCAATGGGTGGGATGACGTTTTGTTGAATGGCTTGGATCTGAGCGTCAGGGTTTTCGCTAATAACGTCTACAACAGGGCTTTGTTGGTCTTGGCTCGAGTAGGCCCACGGAGAAGGGCTAGGGCTAATGTCTTGCCAGCCTGTCTGACTAAAAGGTGTGTAGTAGCCGACGATGCCATAGGTCGTTAGGTTTCTGGGGAGGTTAATGGGCGTACGAATGGTGAGCGTATTATCCTTTGTAAAGACACTCACAGGCTCACGTTTCTCGAGCCCTTTTTCGGTCCATTCAAAAAGCTCAGCTTTGTCACCGGTTAAGCGAATGGCATAGGACCAAAAGCTCCCTTTGGGGAAAACCATGCTCGAGCCTTCAAGGCTTGTATTAGCTCCTGTACTTGCTTCATTATCTTGAACATAGAGTTCGATAATTGGAAAGGAAAACCCTAATACCCGTTCAAAAGGATTTGCCAGCGAGGCAAACTTCAGCTCAATCGTCAAGCTAGGATCATCCAAAACGGAAAACTCAGTGATATCTAGCGAGCCCACGGTAAAGTCTTGAGACGTTGGTGGAATAAGGGTGCCGTTGCCCACGGCATCATTGTTTGGGTCTTGAATACTTAGTAAGGTTGCTAAAACGAGAGCACTAATCATGCAGTAACAAGTTCTTTACGCGAAGCGGAAACAGGAGAACGTTTAGCAAGGTCGCTTATCCAATTTGCAAGGGTCAGAGAATCATGTTGAGCATGAGGGCCTGAACCTAACAGTGGTAAAGGTAATAGTTCAATACCGAGTGCCTCAAAGGCAGCCTGGTCATAATTTACAACTTCAGCATTTTCTTTTTGATAGCGCATCAATCTTGCCTCATCCACGGGAGTACCATTGATGATCACTTTATCAGGATAGCGCCCTAAGTGATTGTATATTGCTTGTACATGATCAAAAGCATTAAAGCCGTTGGTTTCACCCGCTTCCGTCATAATGTTACAGACATAAAGAATGCTGGCATGCGTACCTTGCATGGCGCGGCGGATTGCAGGAACCAAAAGGGGAGGGAGTGTACTGGTAAACAGGCTTCCTGGCCCTAAAACAATGAGGTCAGCGTCAATAATCGCGTTGAGCACTTCTGGCGTTGGTGGGGGATGTGCGGGTTCTATGCTAAGTTTTTTAACAGCACCTTCGACCAAGCGCATATTGCTTTCACCAACAACGTGTGTGCCACTTACTTTTTCTGCATGTAGGGAAACAGCTTCAGGTGTTGCTGGATAAACCGCGCCAGTTAGGTTAAGCAGAGCATTCAAGGTTCTAATAGCTTGACCAAAATCACCTTCAACTTCGGTGAGCGTCGTGATAAAAAGGTTGCCAAAGGTATGACCCTTTAATTCGTTACCTCTTAAAAATCGGTACTCCAGCAGTCGACTAAGCTCTGATTCGTTATCGGAAAGCGCTGCCAGACAATCACTAATATCCCCGGGCGCAGGCATATTAAAGGCTGAGCGTAAACGCCCAGATGAACCGCCATCATCACTGACTGTTACGACGGCCGTTAAGTTAGAACTAAAGTTTCTTAGACCTCTTAAGAGATTTGATAAGCCGGTTCCGCCCCCAATTGCCACAATTTTGGGCCCTTTTGCCAGGGAAAGCCGCTGAGATAAAACGTAGGCAGCTTCTTTAGGTCGAGGGAACCAGTTTGATAAAAGAGAGCGGTTAAGTCTTGCGACTGCGGTAATGCTCAAGCCGAGACCTGCAAAAACAGTCAGTAAGGATATCCAGCCGCCCCAAATATGCCAGCTGTTACTAACCAGAACTTGCTCGAGCGGAGTAGATAAAACCTCGCGGCGCTCTTGTAAAATCCAGAGAACGCCTAAGATGACACCAATCATTAGGAAAAGAGTGCCAATAACAGCTACGCTTACATAGCGTTTGACTCTCATGCCAGGAATAAGCCAAAGCCGCAGGATACTTAGCTGGCGTAAAAGTCTTTGTCTAAGCATGAGACTCAGCTTCCTCTTTGGGTTGGTGCTCAGCTAAAGCAAGCTCAACATCTCGGTGTTCTATGGTTGTACTAAACACCTCGGCAAAATCATTAGCCAGCCTTTCGGCAATAGCTACCGAGCGATGTTGTCCCCCCGTGCAGCCAACGGCCACAGTATAGCTCGAGCGTCCACTATGCTCAGCCATCTGACTTAAATCTCTTATAAACTCTCGCATCTGGGTATAAAATGCAAAGGTGTTCCCTTGAAACACATAAGCTTGAACCCGCTCATCCCTACCATCAATAGGTCTTAATTCTGGGTCATAGTAAGGATTGGGTAAAGCGCGTAAATCAAAGACATTATCAGCGTCAATAGGAATGCCGCGTTTAAAGCCAAAAGACATAAGTCTTAGGCGAAAGCGTTCGTGCTGCCCAAAATGCTTCCTTAAAACTTCTATAAGGTCTTTGGCGCTATAACGCGAGGTATCTAAAACAAGATCAGCGCTTGCTCTTAAGGGACCTAAGGCTTTTCGTTCGGTGACTATATCGTCAGATAAAGGAGCTTTACCTAAAGGGTGGGTGCGACGCGTTAAATTATAGCGTTTAACCAATACATCATCGGCTGCATCAAGAAAGATGACGGTAGGTTGAATACCCATATCTTTTAATTCTGCCAGACAGTCAAGAACGGTACTTAGATAGTCACGTGTTCTTACGTCAATCCCAACGGCAATTTTGGCTTGATTGGTTTGTTTGACTTGCTTAACCAGTTCTGGCCAGAGCTTGGGGGGCAGATTATCTACTGTAAAAAAGCCAAGGTCCTCTAGTGCATGAAGGCTGGTCGTTTTGCCTGCACCACTTAATCCGGTTAAAACAACAAAGGTAATCGTGTCCATTAGTTTTCGCTCAAGCTTAGCTGGTAGGCAGCCAAGATATTGTCTTCAAGGATAACGGCGCTTAGTCCATATTGCCAAATTAATTTTCCACTTGTAAGGGTAAAAACGCGCCTATTGGGGTAAAAAAGTTTGATATAACCCGAGTCTTCCCGAAAATAGCCGGGTGATTGACTCACTTGATTACTGTCAAGGGGATTTGCCTGGTCACTGAGGTTCCAGCTCGAGCCATTAAAAGCCAAAAAGGCAGTAATGTCTTGCGCTCTAAACCAAAATTCTATAGCGGCCTGATTTTCTTGGTAAACACCCCAATTGTTAGTGTCTTGAGGCAACATGGCACCTATAGCGCGCGTTACGCATAGGTCAATAGGGCTACCTTGCGTCATAGGTACAATTGAGGCGTCTGTAAGCAGGCTGGTTTTGGCAAATTGTTCTGCCGTTGGTTTGGAGTCAAAACAGCCTATGCGAACTCTTACCAGCTGTTTACCTTCTTGCATAAAGAATTCACTATAACTGTCTAAACCTTGGGCCTGTAGCTGATTGACTGCCTGAGTTGCGTCCCTGTAATCACTAAAGGCAGCCATTTGGACAGTCCAGAAATCTTGGGCAAGCGTTAGATTAAGGCTCGAGCTAAGAACTAGCAAACTCCCTATAACAAGACCTTGGTTGTGTAAACATCTGGCTAAGATCATCATTTGAATTCCTAGATAGTTTACAGGATGATTTGTTAGTAATAGATGAGCTTTCCTGAAGGTGCAAAGAGGAGGTTAAGAAAAAAGAGAGTGTTTATAAGAGTATTTACTAAGGCGCGCATCTTAAAGTGCAATGTAATCGACAATTTAAGACTATCCCTTTGCTAAAGACTTTTTCAAATTATTAGGAATTTTAAAAGTGGTTCTGCCCAACCTATTGGTATAGATTCCATTGAAAGCTCGAATGAAAAATAGAGTATCGATCTTTATCGATACTTCTTGGATTCGCTATACTTGCTGTTTTATTAAGCGGACTTCATAAGCAAATCAAGCAAGAGAAACTCGAGCCTTTTCGCTCTGAATAAGGTCTTCTGATAAGTCTCTAAAATTTTTTAATATCGTTAACCCGATGGTTTGGCTTTTTTCCGGATGAAATTGGGTTGCGTTTAGTGCACCCTTGGAAATGGCACTTTTAAAACTGATACCAGCATACTGCGTTTTGGCACCAGGCAAATCTTCATCAAAAGAAACATAATAGGAATTGCAATAATAAACAAAACTTCCTTGCGGGATGTTTTTTAGAAGCGGTGGGTTACCTACCAGCTCGAGCTGATTCCAGCCCATTTGTGGCACACTGTCTTTACCTTCAGGAAAGCGCAAAGTTTCTCCCTTTATAATCCCTAAGCCTGGAATGTCTGGGGCCTCCTCAGAACGTTCCATAAGGAGTTGCAAACCCACGCAGATACCTAAAAAAGGCTTTTGCGCCTGAATGTGGTTTCGCACGACCGTTTCAAATCCTGAAGCTAGAAAAGCGCTCATGACCTGACCAAAGTGACCTTGCCCAGGTAAGACCATCGTGGGTGCATTTTGGGCTTGCTCTGGCCTATTTGCGATGCTTACGTTAAAACCAGCATGCTCGAGCGCTTTTGCCACGCTGTGCAAATTGCTGGCACCATAATCAATCAGGGCAACGTCCATTTAAAGTAAACCTTTAGTTGAAGGTAAAGCGCTTGAAGTAATGCGGGTCGCACTGTAAAGAGAGCGGGCAAACGCTTTGATGATGGCTTCACAAACATGATGGGTTTCAAAACCTGAGAGCACTCTGACATGTAAGGTCGCACCCGAATGATTGACAAAACCCCTTAAAAACTCACGCAGATGATGCACATTAAAGCCGTTAGCGTCACCTTCATAGCCTTGAGGTTCAAAGGCGATAAAGGGTCGGCCGGATAAGTCAAGAACGACATGTGCCAAGGTTTCATCCATCGGTACAAAGCTATCCGCGTAACGTTCTAAACCGACACGGTTGCCTAGCGCCTGATGTAGGCACTGACCTAAAACGATACCCGTATCTTCGGCTAAGTGATGCACATCTATGTGCAAGTCACCTTTAGCCGTTATATCTAACTTCATCTTTCCATGCCTAGTTACTTGCTCGAGCATATGATCTAAAAAACCATGCCCTGTTTTTATGCTGCCTGCTTCGCTGTTATCCAGATCAAGACTAACCTGGATATCTGTTTCCTTACTGGTTCTTGTTACTTTCGCCGTTCGTGTCATTGGTTTAAGTTTATCCTAAAAGGGACGTTAAGGCGCTTAAAAACGCGTCATTTTCCTCGGGTTTTCCTACGGAGACTCTTAGGCAACCCTCAAGCATAGGCAGGTGGTCTTGCCGCCGAATACAGATATTGTGCTTTAACATGCCGTTATAAAGCCCCTCGGCATCTTTAACTCGGAAAAGGAAGAAGTTGGTTTGACTAGGGAAGACGGTTATATTCTTAAACGCTTTAAATGCTTGTGCCATACGTTCGCGCTCGAGCAAAATGAGCCCTAAGTTTTTTTCGGTGAGTTTTGGGTGCTCGAGCATGAATTCGCCGATAGTAAGCTGCAAACCTGAAACAGAAAACGGTAGTATGGTTTTTTGAATCTGCTCCGCTAGCGCCTCTTGCATAAGCGCATAGCCAAGGCGCGCACCAGCTAGACCAAAAGCTTTGCTAAAGGTTCGAAGGCAAATGAGCTGCGGAAAACCTTTAATTAAAAAGGAATAATCCGTAGCAGAAAACTGATGATAGGCCTCATCAATAACCATAATCCAATTGTCTTTGGCGGCTTCAGCCAGCTCAATAATATCTTCTTGGGAAAACAGATTGGCGGTTGGTGCAGCAGGATTAGCCAAAAAGAAAACGCCTTTTCCTTTTTTTAAGGCAGAAACCAGGGCAGCTTTAGGCAGCGAAAAATTTTCTCCGAGCGGCAACTCGATAAAGTCTGCGCCAAGAATATTAGCCTCGAGCCCATAAACCGAAAAGCTGGGTTTAACTGTAAGCACTTGCTGACCTAAACCAGCAGCAATAATAAGCGCCTGAATTAAAACATTTGAGCCACCACTGATAACAATGCCCTCAGCTGACCAACCGAGATAGTTTGCCAGGTGTTGGCGTAACGTATGTGCAGATAATTCAGGATAACGGTTGAGCGCAACCTTCTTTAATCTGTCAAAAAGCTCTAATTCTAAATCTTCAGGAAGGTCAAAGGGAGATTCGTTCTGATCGAGTTTGATGCTACAAGGCTTTTCAGAAAAGTGATAGGCAGGAACGAGGCCTAACTGAGAGCGAAGTGCCATAAGCCTAACCTTACTGAGCTTTTGCTCTTGCGTCAGCCAAAAGATCGGAAACAGTAGTATCTAAGGAAGGGTTAAGGTTTAGGGCAGTTTCCCACTCGATAATGGCTTTGGCGTAGTCACTTAGGCGGTAATGAGCCAAACCAAGGTTTAAGTGAGCCTGGTCATTGGCAGGATTAATGGTTGTGGCCTTGCCTAAATAATCAAGGGCTAGATCAAGACGACCAAGTTCAATTTCCACCAAACCAAGGTTATTAAGCACGATGTCACTATTGGGGAAGCTCTCGAGCGCTTTGGTAAATCCAGGAACAGCTTGTCTGGGTTTGCCATCAAAGTAATTGGCATAGCCTTCGTAAAAGCCTAAAAGCCCATTGTCATCAAGACTTCTCGCTTGCGAAAACAGCGAGGCAGCCGTTGTAAAGTCTCGGTTATTAAGAGCGTTTTGCCCTTGACTAAAAAGCTTGGACGCTTCGGGGTTCATTTGAATAGCCTGACCCCCAGAAATTTGAACTTGCTCTTCAAGCTGGGTTTTACCTTGCTGAGCAATACTTTGATTGCTATTTAAGGCAAGGGCTTTGTCAAAGGCTTCTAATGCTTGCTGGTAACGCCCCAAACGCCCAAGGGCAACCCCGTAATAAGCCATGACATCAGCGTCGTTTGGGTTGCTGCTAACCAAAGGCTCGAGCGTACTAAGCGCGGCTTCATTTTCACCAGCTTCCAGATAAAGTTGGGCCAGATTGTACTGAGAAGTAGCGTTATCGCCACCAAGCGCGCTAAAGGTTTGCTTGGCATCTTCGAGCCTGCCTTGTTTGGCTTGAACAATGGCTAAGCGGTTAATGACTTCAGGGCTTGAATTTCCTGATGAAAGGGCAGTCTGCAAAAGCGTCTCTGCTGCGGCAAAGTCTCCCTTTTGCTCTAGGGATTGGGCGTCAAGCAAAATCAAACTGGCATTATCTGGGTAGCGGCTGCGACCTTCTTGAATAATGGCAGCCGTTTCATTGGGAAAGCTCGAGCTTAAGCGGGCAGCAAGACCGTATAGCCCAGCAGGAGGATTGCTCTGTCTGGACAGCTCTCCTTGCAAATAGGAAAGAGCGCCTTGTGCATCACCAAGCTGTAAGGCATAGTCGATAAAAGCACTATGTAAGGCAACGGTTTCTGGAATGGTTTGCGTGCCACGGCGCAAGGTTTGGAGCGCAGTTTGCGGGTTATCTTTAAATTGCAAATTGGCCAGTTCAAGATAAGCTTGAGTAAGCCTTGGATAAGCCTCAAGGGCAGCTTCAAGTTTGGCCTGAGCCTCTGTACTACTATCAAGCAAAGAAGCCAAACCAACCAGTGCGGTAGCATGGTTAGGGTTAAGACTTAAGGCTTTTTCAAAAGCACTTTTGGCCTCGGCAGATTTGCCATTTGAGCGCAAAATGATTCCATAATTGACCCAGGCTTCTATATCAGTAGGACCCTGATTGGTTGCTTCTAGCGCCATGGCTTCGGCTTCAGTTGGCGTGTTGGCAAGCGCAAGTGCCCTTGCATATTCGGTAGCAACCCAGCTCGAGCCGTTATCAAGCTGCCAAGCAGAACTAAGATTACTCAGATTGACGGAAGGAAGTTGCAGCGAACTTTCAGCCACCGCACCAAAGCTGGGTAAAGAAGGTATTTCGGCCAGCGTTAGTGACATCTCATCTAAATCGGTTTGACTTGGGCTAATCGTGAGCTGCGCAACAAGGGCATTGGCAACTGCCTGACTCAGGGTCACAGGATTATTGACATCAGCCGTCACAGTAATATTTTGAATAGTAGGGAAGTCAGGGCCAGCCAGACCAATAAGTAGTTTGGCATCAGAACCACTCACTTCCAATTGACCACTAATAACCACACTGGCATTAAAAGCCTGAGCAATAGCGTCAATGCTTAAACTATTTGCCTCGAGCTGACGCTGAGTAACCACAATCGTGTCACCTATAGGCGGTACATAAACGCCATCAATATCGTTAAAGCTCCGTTGTAAGGCGGCGGCTAGCCCTAAATTATAGACATCAAAGCCGCTGCTGGTATTAAAAGGTAGGATGACAATGCGCTTGGTGCCCTGGGCAAAAACGGTAGGGCCGAGCAGGCAAAGGCAGAGCAAAAGTGTTTTGAGTCGAAAGCTTTTCATCAGTGTGGAGTATACCTAGAATGGGGTGAGAAGCTTATGAAATGAGATTACGTGCTTTTAAAAATGCCTAATATTTCCAAATCCCTTATAAACTTAGGAAAAAACCAAGTACATAAAGGATATTAGTGATGAGACTTTGGTACAAGCAAGCAGCAAGCACCTGGAATGAAGCTTTACCTTTGGGTAATGGCAAACTTGGTGCCATGGTTTATGGAGCTTACGCGTCTGAGCAAATTGATCTAAATGAGTCTACCCTGTGGTCAGGTTTCCCCCGCGATAGTCAGAATTATGAAGCGAGGCGGAATCTGGCAAAGGCTCGAGCGCTGCTTGCAGAAAAACACTGGAAAGAAGCTGAAGAGCTGATAGAACGTGAGATGTTGGGTGTTACACCTGAAGCCTATCAACCTTTGGGTAGCCTTATTATTGAGCTAGATCATGCCGCTGAAGTGAGAAATTATGAGCGAGCGTTAGACCTTGAAACAGCTATTCATACGGTAGAAACAGAATCTTGTTTTCGAGAAGTGTTTATTAGCTACCCAGATAATCTACTTGTTTATCACTGGCGAAGCAAAACAGCTAAGCCCCTAGACGAATTAAGCATAAGGCTCGAGATACCGCATCCTGTAATAAGTACAAAACATCAGGAAAAGGGGTTTCAAATCGAAGCTCAGCTACCCGCCAGAGTTGTCGATAATTACAAAGGCGATCATCCTGAACCTGTTATGTATGAAGAAGGTTTGGGGCTTAAATTTGTAGCTCAGCTAGATATTGAAATGGTAGGGGGGCAAGTTGCTCATGAAGCTAATTCGAAGGGCGTTGTTCTTAAACTAAAGGGTGCTTCATCATTCACCTTGAGATTTACGGCCGCATCAAACTTTAAAGCCTGGAATCTGATGCCAGACCCAGATGACTCTGAAGCAAGTGAACGTTGTGCCAAAATACTTTCTGAAGCAAACAGACTCAGTTATGCGGATTTAAAAGAGCGACATATCAACGATTACCAAACCTTATTTTCGAGGCTCGAGCTAAATTTAGATCAGCCAAGCTCAGATTTACCCACTGATGAACGGTTAAAAGCCTACAAAAACGGGGAAAGCGATTTGGGGCTCGAAGCACTTTATTTTGCCTATGGACGCTATTTGCTTATTACATCTTCACGACCTGGAGGGCAGGCTGCCAATTTGCAAGGTATCTGGAACCCTCACATTCGTCCACCGTGGTTTTCTGACTACACCATCAACATAAATACTGAAATGAACTACTGGCCCGCGGAAGCTTGCGCTTTACCTGAGTGTGTAGAGCCGCTTTTTAATTTACTAGAAGAGCTCTCGGTATCGGGTAAGAGGACGGCTCGAGTTCACTACGGGCTAAGAGGCTGGACAGCCCATCACAATGTTGATCTCTGGCGTATGAGCACACCGACCAGTGGTAAGGCAAGTTGGTCGTTTTGGCCGTTTGGCGGTGCCTGGTTAAGTCGGCAGTTTTGGGAAAGTTATCAGTTTCGTAAAGATCTGCGCGTGCTCGAGCGCGGCTACCCCATCATGGCAGGTGCAGCAAGGTTTTTGCTTGATTGGTTGGTTCAAACGGAACAGGGTTTGCTTGGTACCAGTCCATCAACCAGTCCTGAAAATATGTTTTTAGATGAGCAGGGGAGACCTTGCGCTGTGAGTGTTTCATCCACGATGGATTTATCTATTTGCCGTGACCTGTTTGAAATTGTTAAACAAACAGAAAAACTTCTCGCTAAGAAGGACTTATCAGGTGAAATTGAGGCAGTTTTGCCCAGGCTCGAGCCTTTTCGTATTGGTGAAAGAGGGCAAGTTCAGGAGTGGAGCCAAGATTTTCCAGAAGCCGAGCCGGGTCACAGGCATGTCTCGCACCTTTATGGCTTGTATCCAGCTCACTTGTTTGACTATGACTTAAAGAAGGCTGCCAAAAGAACGCTCGAGTTAAGGCTCGAGCAGGGTGGAGGACACACAGGTTGGAGCGCTGCCTGGCTCTGCAATTTATTTGCAAGGTTAGAAGATGCTGAAGGTGCTTATAGTATGCTCCGCCAACTCTTACAAAAGTCAACCCTGCCAAACTTGTTTGATGACCATCCACCCTTTCAGATTGATGGCAATTTTGGTGCAAGTGCTGGGGTTACGGAAATGTTATTGCAAAGTCATGACGGGCATATTCAGTTATTACCTGCATTGCCTGAAGCCTGGAAAAGCGGTTACATAAAAGGGTTAAGAGCCAGAGGTGGGCTCGAGCTTGATATTTACTGGCAAGAGGGGCAATTAGTCAAAGTAAAAATAGTGGCTAAAGCAGATACTAGGCTCGAGCTGAAATATAAGTATATGCAAACGTCTTTTCAGTTAAAGAAAGATACGGCTTTATTACTTGATGGCAGCTTATTACCTGAGTGATTAGCAAAACGGAGAAAGCCAGAGAAAGAACAGTTATGTCAAAACCAAAGCTTAATAAAATTGCCTACGGTGGTAACTGGAACGCTGAACAGTGGGAAAAAGGGGTTTGTTTCTTAAACTGCTATAAATAGCAAACTCCCCTTGGCAAAAGGGGAGTTTGTCGTAATCTTAAGATTTTGACCAGGGTTTATGCAACGGCGGGTTGCATCATTTCGGCTTTTTTCTGCCTTGGGTTTTTCAAGGAAGCGTGAGCAGCAGCAAGTCTGGCTACAGGAACTCTAAAGGGGGAGCAGCTTACATAATCAAGGCCATACTCATGGCACAAGGTTATGGAGCGAGGGTCGCCGCCGTGTTCACCGCAAATACCAACTTCAAGTTCTTTACGGACTTCACGACCATGATCAACAGCGTATTTGATGAGTTTGCCAACGCCCCCGGCATCAAGAGTTGCAAAGGGGTTATCGGGCAGCAGTTCATCTTTTAGGTACTCGACTAAGAAGCCGCGTTCAGCGTCATCACGGGAAATGCCATAAGTGGTTTGCGTTAAATCATTGGTACCAAAGGAGAAGAACTGGGCGTATTTGGCAAGTTCGTCAGCCGTAAGGGCTGCTCTAGGAATTTCAATCATGGTGCCAAATTTGTAATCAAGCTCGAGCTTAGCTTCTGCCAGAACATCTTTAGCAACTTTTTCAAGAGCAACTTGTTGGGCTTTTAACTCATTGACATGAGCAACCAGTGGAATCATGATTTTGGGTCTTACATCAATACCGTCTTTTTTACACTTAACCGCAGCTTCAAAAATGGCGCGAACTTGCATTTCGGTAAGTTCAGGAATGAGTAAGCCTAGGCGCACACCACGAGTACCGAGCATAGGGTTGGCCTCTTTTAGGGCTTCAACGCGCTCGAGATAATCCTCTTTAATACGGATTTCAGAAAGGGCAGCATTGATGTCACGCATGCTCTGATGGTGTTGAAGCTGGACTTTTAAATCAGCCAGATCACCTAAAAGCTCGTCATAGGCAGGCAGGAATTCATGAAGAGGTGGGTCAATCAGCCGAATGACAACCGGCAGGCCGTTCATGGCTCTAAACAAACCTTCAAAGTCGCCGCGTTGCATGGGCAAAAGTTTTTGAATGGCTTCGTTGCGCTCGGTGGTGGTTTTGGCCATAATCATTTGTTGCACAATGGGCAAGCGTTCGGTTTCAAAGAACATGTGCTCAGTGCGTACCAGACCAAGGCCTTCAGCGCCATAATTACGGGCGCGCTCAGCGTCATGAGGGTAATCGGCATTGGCCCAGACACCCAGATCACGAATCTCATCGGCCCAGTCCAAAACTTTGCTTAAGTAAGGGTTACTGATGTCAGCAACGACGGTGGGAAGTTCTGAGAGGTAAACGTCGCCTGTGGTTCCGTCTATCGAAATGAAGTCGCCTTCTTTAATTAGTAAATCATCTACATGGATTTCTCTGGTGTCTAAATCAATTTCAAGTTCGGCAATGCCCACGACAGCAGGTTTACCAAATTGACGAGCGACCAGAGCAGCGTGACTGGTGCGACCCCCACGACTGGTCAAGATACCTTTGGCAGCTAACATGCCGTGAACATCATCGGGCTTGGTTTCAGGTCTTACCATGATGACCGCTTTGCCATCTTCTTTGGCCCAGCGCTCGGCAGTATCGGCATCTAGCGCAACGACACCAACGGCTGCGCCAGGGGAGACATTTAGTCCGGTAGCAATATGGCGAGCTGCTTTACGAGCTTTTGGCTCGAGCTGTGGGTGCAAGAAGAATTCAATTTGCTCAGGTTTGACCCTGGCAACAGCTTCTTCTTTTTTGATTAAACCCTCTTCAACCATATCAGCAGCTATGCGCACTTCTGCCTGAGCGGTACGTTTGCCGTCACGGGTTTGCAAAATCCAGAGTTTGCCGTGTTCCACGGTAAATTCCATATCTTGCATATTGCGGTAGTGTTTTTCTAAGCGTTTGGCAATGGCGTCAAATTCTTTGTATATAATGGGCATTTCAGTTTTTAGATCATCAAGATCTTGGGTAATGCGAATACCTGCTACAACATCTTCACCCTGAGCATTGGTCAGGTAATCGCCTTCCAAAACATTTTCACCGGTTGAGGCGTTGCGTGACATGGCGACACCTGTCGCGCAGTCATTGCCCATATTGCCAAAGACCATCGTCTGAATGTTGACAGCAGTACCTAGCGTATGCGCAATGTTTGCAGCATTGCGGTAGTCTCTGGCACGTTTACCATTCCAGGATTTAAATACAGCTTCGGTGGCAAGTTTGAGTTGTTCTAAGGGGTCACTGGGAAATTCTTGCGCGGTATAGGTACGAAAGATTTCTTTAAATTTGTAAGTGACCGCTTCCCAGTCTTCGGCGCTTAACTCGGCATCAACTTTTACACCAGCGGCTTTGCGGCGTGCGCTAATGACGGCTTCAAACACTTCATCGGGCACACCCATGACAACGCTGCCAAACATTTGCACCAGGCGGCGGTAAGCGTCATAAACAAAACGAGGGTCAGCGGTTAGGGCAATGAGGCCTTGAGCAACTTCGTCATTTAGACCAATATTTAAAATGGTGTCCATCATGCCAGGCATAGAAAATTTGGCACCGGAACGGCAAGAAACGAGCAGCGGTTTGGCGGGATTGCCAAAGTTTTTTTCGGTAAGTTTTTCGACTTCGGCAAGGGCTTTTAGCTCTTGTTCCCAGAGGTCATCGGGAAAGTTTTCACCAGCTGCAAGATAAGCATTACAGGCTTCGGTTGATACGCTAAAGCCCGGAGGTACCGGAATATCAAGGCGGGTCATATCGGCAAGGTTGGCACCTTTACCACCTAATAAGGCTCTAACTTTATCCCAATTTCCTCCAACGTACGTTTCTGCTTGATCCACTTCGTTAAACAGATAAACCCATTTGCGGCTCATGAGAAAACTCCTTTCGCAGTCGCTTTTGCAAGCTTTTGACACGCTCGAGCCTAACAGCAAGGTTCCAGGCTTACGTCCGTAAAACTCTGACTCAAAGTGTGGGATTTTTGCTGGAGAATTTAGGCAGTGCTTTTTTGATGGCTACGTAAAAGCAAGGTTTTGATTTTTGGGTTTAAAGGATGTTTTGCCTGAGGATTGTTCCATAGAAATACAATGTCAGTTTTACTAAAGTCGTCGCCTCGCAAAAGAACAGAGCTTAAGCGCTGAAAATGGTTGAAAAAGTGTTTTCGACCCTGAAAGCCGTAGCGATTAACGATAAGTGGGTCATTTTGCTCTGCCCTTTGTTGGAACTGATTAAGGGCAGTTTTTAAATCAGTCTGGGTAAAGGTGCTGGGTTCAAGGCTGACCAGCAAAACATTTGTGCTGCCCGTTTGTAATTGCCCCAGTTTGTTAGCCAGCATGGTACTGAAGCGCTCAGTCGTTAGCGTGTCATCTCTGGCAAAACCAGAAGCTCTTAGCCTTGTTACTTCAAGGTAAAAGGTGCTGCTGCTTGTATAATTAACCAAAAAATCAGGACCTCTTGATTGCCCTGCTGGTAGAGGTTCATAGACAAGCCCAAAAGCCCTTTCAGTCAAGAGTAAAAAAGCAGTTTCAAGCTCGAGTAAAAGCTCATCTTGTTGCTCAGGACTTTGAGCTAGGCGAAGTTTTTTACGAATTTTAGACTCAAACTGAGTGACAAAACTACTGTATTTGCGTGAAGACTGTAACCAGCTTGCAAGCTTGGAAGCTAAGGGATGGTGGTGATCGTTTAGCAATTCCATGATTAAATCATCCACGAGCTTAAAGGTATCAAATACAGCCGATGTAGCTTAGGCGAGTTGATACAAATTAAGGTGATTTACTTGCAAAAGGAATGCATCAGCAAGCTAAATAACCTCATGCTTACTGATGTAAGAAAAAGTCTTACAAACCCTGTCCGATAAGCTTTGATGGCAAAAAAAGCCTATCGCGTTAAACTTTTAGCATAAATACCCCATTAGGGTATATGCCTAAGGAGGCAGCCATGACTAACAGACATTATCAAGTTTTAATTATTGGTGGTGGTACCGCCGGCATTACCGTGGCAGCACGCCTGAGAAAAGCCGACAAAAGTTTAGACATTGCCATTGTTGAACCTTCAAGCAAACATTATTATCAACCCCTCTGGACGCTTGTTGGAGCGGGCATCGTTAAAAAAGAAA
>JAHEBB010000492.1 GCA_024642575.1 Trueperaceae bacterium
CGACCAAGGGCGGTAAAACTTATACTTAATAAAATGCCTATAACCCCTAAGGTGATTAGCATTTCAAGCAGAGTAAAACCTTTGGTCATTTGGCAATTACGGAATCAAAGGGAATAGAGGCATAAATATTTTGGTTATCCGTTTTTGCGAGCAAACGAAAACCACTACGAATTTGTACAAGCTTTTTGTCATCTTGAATATCTAAGAGATTTTTAAGTCTCGAGTCGTATAAGATTTCAAAACCTTTGCAGTTTGAATCATTCTTATTACATTTATTACCCGGCACCAAAAGGCCTGTATCTGCCGCGATAATGGAACCATGAACTCTAACCTGACCGGCAATAGAAGACTTTGAGGGTGCCAGCGTAAAAATGGCATTACTAGAGTATAAGATACCATCTATCTGGAGCGCAGGATCTGTAGCTGATCTGGCTGACTTTTCAACATTTTTTGCCCACTCATTGCGAATAAAGAGTTCACTATCTTGCGTAGCATTAGCAGAAGCTGCCGCCAACCAACCATCAGTAGGTGTAAGCGATACAAAAGAAGCATTGTCAAGTGCTTCTGGCTCAGATTCTGTCATATTGATGAGTTCAGGGTTAGCAAGATTTTCTTTATCCAAACCTGAAGCTACATAATCGGTATTGCCATAGTAACGACAACCCACTGGTTTTTCTGAAATACAGCGAAAAACAGGGCTATCGTCACGCATACGGTAATACCTTGGTTTATACGCAGGATTTGCCTGAGCTTTTTTGTATTCAAGCTGATTAAATAGGGCAGCCTCAGCATGGCTAAAGCTCATGGTATAGCTAGCATCAACACTTTTATCATCACGTTTTGCTGTTCTTAATGGGTTTCCATCTTTATCTTTAGGCCAATAACCTGGGTCTAGGTACCAGCGACTCAACTCATCTTGAGAAGCAGTTGAGAAATCCGTTTTCGTAAGATGATCGCTTGGGATTGAATAAACCTCATTGTTAGGGCTCACAGGCGTACCCAGATGCTGCATCATGTAAGGCCCCATCATCATGTTTTTACCTGCTACCAGGGCAAATTGTGGCAAAGATTGCTTGACCCCATAATTACAAGTCTTAGCTGAATTCCAGATAAAATCTTGGGAATCATTATCACAGGCATAGCGGATATCACCTACAACATATACGTTGCCCCTTGCAATAATTCGTCCTGAACCGGTAATACGCCCTGAAATAACCACATCTCCATCAATATAAATATCATCTTGCAAAATGATAGGGTTAGTATCCGTACCTTTTAAAATGAGATTGCCCGCAATACCATTTGCACTATCCTTGGAGGAAAGAAGCACCGTGCCACTTTTGTCTTGGGGTGACAGGCCCGTTTGATAAAGCGTCTTTTCACCACCCTTAAGCGAACCTAATTTGTCACTTCCCTTAATTGCTTTTGCCCACTCAGCATTATCTATTAGTCGGTTGTTATTGGTATCTTCAACAGGTAAGGGAAATCTATCCGGCAATTCCCCATCAGGTGGATTATCATCTTTTAGTGGGTAGTTCGTATAAAAGAGTTGGTTTTTCTCTTTACAGTTTGTTGAACAGTCAGTTTGATCAATTTTTTTTGTCAAAGCCTCATCACTAAGTCTCGAGCTATTGTCCAAAAAGGGTGTCATAAACAAATCTGCATTTAGGGCTTGCAAATTGGTTTGACCCCGTGTGTAAATGCTTCCTGTGACCCAGCTATCAATTTCAGCCCGGTGCGTCTCCAAACTCTCGAGCGCTCCAATTTTAATCCTATCTTTATTTAAGAGGTGGGCACTGCGGTAGGCTTTATCACTTTGGAGTTTGGAAAAGTTTAGTTTCGAACCGTCTTTGTCGTAGGCGACATCTAAAGAACTAACCGTAGTATGGCAAAAAATACAGTTGGCATTATTAGTCAAAAGCGCAAATCCTGGTAAATCTGGGGGTTGTATCGCCAAATCTTCGGTAATGCGGCGCTGCGCCGTAGGGTTAGCTTCATAGCCAACCCAACCCAAGGTATCGATACGCAAAAGGGTGCGGCTCGAGCCCAGGTCAACCCGTCTAACCTTTAATAAATAGCTCGTATCATCAGAGCTTTGAGAGTAGCTTTTCTCAGGGCCAAATTTGTATTTCTGATCTTCTGCCCCCCCAGCAACAATGCCGAGTTCGTCAAGCCCTTTACGAAAAGCAATCAAATCCCTGGCTTCATAATTCTTGGCAACCTCTTGCACCGTCTCGCTATACCAGATCTCATAAATAAGCCGCTCAATCGAGGCTTCCGCTGCAAGTTGCGCTTTGGTCGTATTTAGATTATTGGTAGAAAGGCGTTTATTTGAAGAACTGACAAGAAGCGCAGTACCCACAAATACCACACTTATAACCAGGAAAATAAGCGCACTTATGAGCGCCACACCCTGTTGCCGAAATGACTTCGTCAGCATTTTCTCAATCCCAATACCTCTCACGCCTTGCCAATCAGGCTCGAGCCTAAACAGCTTACCTTATGGCAGATTAACTAAATGACAGCTTTTTCATTCAGCTTCATCTTTCTTTCTAACAGTCCAGAGTAAAGCAAAACCTACCCCCATGACAAGTACTGCGGCGGGAAAGGGGTTACCCTTTATAAGGTTAAACTTAAATACCTCTTCTGAGACATCTATAAGCAAAAACACCAAACCTATCCCTATAAAAGTATAAGCAAACACGCGGTAGAGAGCCCTTTGCTTATCGTCCATTTAAGCTTCTTTTAGAGATTTCTTTTGGTAAGACTCCACCTCTGCACCTGAAGCCTTCCAGGCACTAAAGCCTCCCTCAATATCGGCAACCTTTTCTAAACCCATATCCTGCACTGCCTTGGTAGCAAGGGCAGAGCGCCAACCTAAGCTGCAATAAAAAACAAACGACTTGCCACTTGAAAATACCTCCTTATGATAAGGACTTTCAGGGTCGATCCAAAATTCCAGCATGCCTCTTGGTGCATGAATGGCTCCAGGTATCTTGCCTTCACGCTCGAGCTCCCTTATATCTCTAAGATCAACAAAGATAGTGTCTTCGGTACCGTGTCTCTTTATGGCTTCTTCTAAACTAAGACTGCGAATTTCCGCTTTGGCTTCAGCAACCATATCACTGACTTTTTTCACACCCAGCCCATTCTCTTTCTTAGTTCTGTCACATGCGCCGAGTGATGCTTTCCATGCCAGGCATAGACAGCCAGATTTCTAATCAGGCTAATTTCATTGCCTGTTTCGGGGTGTATAAACACCCGATTTAGCTCATCCGTGCTTAAATTCTCAATCAAAGCTAACCACCGTGCGTGTAAACTTTCAAGCAAATTGAGTGACAGTTCCACAGCGGCAGTTCTTGCATCACTCAGCTCAGCCCAAACTTTTTCGTCATAGGCTTTAATCACAGGTTTATCTTCAGTAAGCGCCCAACGAAACCGTATATAGCTATTGAGATGGCTATCTGCCACATGATGAACCAGTTGGCGAACCGTCCAGCCTCCTTCTCGGTAAGGCGTATCAACTTGGCTTTCAGATAGGCCAGCTACCGCAGCACGCAAAAGCCCTGGAGCTTCACGAATGTCTTTTAGGTAACCAGCCCTTGCCTCTTCACTATCACCAGCAAACTCAAATTTTCCTAGTGGGTAACGCTCATCCATACTTGTCTCCTAAAAATTAGCCTAGCTAACACTGAATTCAGAAAAGTCTAGCACCTTCTAAAATAGGAGCCTTACAAAAGCTGTCCTATTCAGATGATGGCTCAAGCAATTATAGAAAGCATTTTTGCATGATAAGGTAGCAAGATGGTAATTGCCGTTGCTTTAGGCGGTGCTCTTGGGGCGCTAAGTCGTTATTTCAGTAATCTCCTGTTGGGTCACGCCAGTTTGCCTGGATTTAGCGAAAAAGTTTCCTTTTCGACCTTTACGGTCAATACACTAGGGTCATTTATTTTAGCTTTTTTGGTTTTTGG
>JAHEBB010000493.1 GCA_024642575.1 Trueperaceae bacterium
GACGAGAGCCATTAGACATATCCTTTGAGAGATAAAGTGGAAAGTTCTATAGTCAAAAAGGTCATTTTTAGAGTTGAGTTAATAGCTGCAATCCCTTCTAACTAATCCGAATTCGAGGGTCGATGACAGCATAAAGTAAGTCAGTTACGAGATTGACAATGACCACAATGACAGCCAGAAGGACCACAATCGATTGTACAACCTGATAATCCAGACGAATTACCGAATCGGTAAAAAGTCTACCAATGCCGGGCAGGGCAAACACCGTTTCGACAATGATGGTGCCACTCAAGATAAAGGCAATACGAAAACCAATCACGGTAATCACAGGTAAGAGTGCATTTGAAACCGCATGTCGCCAGACAATGCGTCGGTTAGGCAAACCCTTGCTCCTGGCTGTTCGAATAAAATCTTGCGGTAAAACTTCAATAATAGCTCCGCGCATAACACGAGTAAAAACGGCCATTTGCTCAGCAGATAAAACAATGACAGGTAAAATATAGCCCTGCCAGGTTTTTAGTCCAAAGGGCGGTATCTTACCAATTAGAGGGATTTCGCCAATCCAGCGCGGAATGTAAAGCGCAAAAAGTACAATCAGCATAAGCGATAGCCAGAAGTTTGGCGTTGCAATCCCTAAAGCTGAGGCAATCGCAGTGCTGTAATCAACAATGGAGTTGCGCCTTAGCGCTGCCCAGATGCCAAAGGGTATGGCAAGAATAAGTGCAAGAATAAGCGCATAGACATTAAGCAAAAGGGTAATGGGCAGCGCTTCACGCACCATCTGGCTAACAGGTACACCCCGACGAATGATGGATACGCCCAGATCACCCTTTAACAAATTACCTGCCCAGAGAAAATACTGCTGAAGCAAAGGCTTATCTAAACCCCATTTGGCGCGAATGGCATTGAGTTGTTCTGTGCTCAACTCGATTTCACCTGTACCGAGAAAAAGCTGAATGGGGTCACCGGGCATCGCTCGCATAATGGCAAAAGTGATGATGCTAATAAGCACCACAACAATAAGACCTTTTAAAATACGAAAAGCAATATAGTTGGACAATCTAAGCTCGTCCTTATCTTTATAAAATTAAAATTCTTAAGGAAATAAGTATAAAGGATAAGTCAGTAAAGGGGAACTCTGCGAATTCTGCTTACTGACTTATCAGCTGGATTAGTAACCAAGATTTAGGCTTAAGTGAGCCCTAACCTAGCCCTCGAGCCACCACTTAGGCAGACCGTTGTAGTAAATGGTAAAACCATCGTTGGCTTTTTCGGGCAGGCCTTTAACACGACCACTGAAAACGTTCATCCACTGATCCCACTGCAAGTAAAGCATGGGCACTTCTTCAACAATGATTTCTTGAAGTTCGTCATAGTAGACTTTGCGCTGTTCAGGATCAGTCGTGGCAAGACCCAAGTCAATAAGCTCGTCAACCCTTGCATTATTAAAAGAGTTCCAGTTTTGCCCCCCGTCAGAGCGCAAGGTACTCGAGGGTGAAGGGTCAACCGAACCATAAGTCCAGTTAAAGAGGGATGCATCAATCGTGCCAGCCGTTAAGCCATCAAGGATGGTAGAAATCGGCGCTTCGGCAAGTTGCATGTCTACGCCTACCTCTTTAAAGAATTGTTGAGCAAGCTCGGCAATAGGTCTTCTTGCTTGATCACCTGTAATGGTGGTGCAGGTAAAGCTGAGCTTCATGCCGTCTTTTTCACGAACGCCGTCACTACCCATCATCCAGCCAGCTTCATCAAGTAAGGCTTTGGCTTTTTCAGGGTCAAACTCGTAGCGTTTTAGCGTAGGGTCTCCGTCGCGTGAGTAAAAGGCAAACTTTGGCCCCAAGTTGCTGTTGGCAACGGTGGCAGTGCCATTCCATAAATCATCAATAATGCGCTGACGATCAAGGGCGTACATAAGCGCCTGACGAACGCGCTTATCACTAAGCTGAGGTAGTTTATTATTTAGCGGGATATGCTTTACGCCGCCAGTGGTTGTGGTAATAACCGTGAAGTTAGGGTCATCTTTAAACGCCAAGCTGTCTTCAACCAGAAGTGGCCAAAGAGCTGAGTCAGAGTCACCTGTTAAAAGAGCAATGTTGCGTACGGAAGGCTCAGGGACAACCTCCTGACGCACAAAGTCGATGTTGGGGCGACCACGGAAGTAGTCGTCAAAGGCTTCCACCAATACCAATGATGAGGGATTAAACTCGACCAGTTTAAAGGGACCTGTGCCAATGGGCTTTTGGCGATAAGCTTCTTCACCGACTTGAGCATGGTACTCAGATTGAACGATAGGGCACTGTGCGCCATCGGTTAAAAAAGCAGCATTGACGGCACTCATCTTGACGACGACCGTGTAATCATCGGGTGTTTCAATAGACGTTACATTTAAAAATTCATTGACAATCGTTGATGCAACTTCGGGGTCACGGTAGTAATCCATGGTGTATTTGACATCGGCAGAGGTGAGTTCTTTGCCATCATGGAATTTGACACCTTGATGCAGCTTAAAAGTATAGGTTAGACCCTCGTCTGAAATTTCATAGGATTCTGCCAGGAGAGGTTGATTATCAAGATTTTCGTCGGCGAGTATAAGTGCATCATGGATCGCGTAAATCATGGTGGTTTGAACGCTTGGGCCCCAATCATCAGGGCTTAGGCCCGCGACCTCCTGGTGACCCATGAGACCGAGTGTGCCACCTTGAACCTGAGCAAAGGTCGTGCTTTGTGACATTGCCCAGAGGCCCGCACCGGTTGCGGCGCTATATTTTAGAAACTGTCTACGGTTGAGCGGCTTTTTAAGAGGGTTACGAGATGCCTGTTTTGCCATTATGTTGACCTCCTGATGAGAATATGACCCGGTGAAGGGTTCAATAATCTTCACCCCAACGAAATAAAGACGCTGCGGTCAGGCAAGCATAAAAATGATTTGCTACTTACTTAGTAAAGTGGATTACATAAAAGTAAATATGTAAATAATTTAAAAGACAAAATCGAAAATTATATAAAAGTCTTACATTTTGTTATGTTATAGAACTGCAAAAGTTACTATTTTTATGACAATATAATAATAGAGCTTTAACAAGCACTAATTCAGTTTGAAACTGAACGGACACGCTCGAGCCAGACATGCTTTATTTGTAGAAATAAGTATACCGAATGACTTAAGTGTTTAAGTACACAAAAAACCTGTGTTAAACCACAAAGGGCTTAGGCTTTAAGCAAGTTAAAAAGATCCGAAAAGGTTGATTGAAATGAGGTTAAGATGCAAATGGCAGAAGAATTTACCAATAAGGTAGTTGTACTCACTGGCGCAGCAGGCGTCTTTGGTCAGTGGATAGCAAAGGCATTTGCGAAGGCAGGTGCAAAGCTTTGCTTGTCTGACATAAGACTTGATAAGCTCGAGCGTTTAAAGACCGAATTAGCCCTGCCCGATGACAGGGTGCTGCTTCACCAGACCGACTTGCGCTCGAGCGAATCCATGCTGGATTTGGTTAAAGCGGTTAAAGAGAAATTTGGTTCTGCTGACATGGTAATTAACAACGCAGGGCTCTACCCTGGGGGGTTTCTCTTAGACATAGATATTGATACCTGGGACGCAGTAATGGATGTCAATGTCAGAGCGCCCTTTATTGTCTCGCGCGAGTTCGCTCGGCAAATGGTCAAGGCTGGCAAAGAAGGTAATATCATAAATATAAGTTCAGGGGCCTCTCGCTCGATGCGTACCACGATGGTTCCTTACTGCACCTCAAAGACGGCGCTCGAGCGCCTGACCAAAGGCTTAGCACTGGAGTTATCGCCCTATAAAATTAGAGTCAATGCCGTAGAGCCAGGCTTTGCACCTGGCAGTGAAGTGAGCCTGTTACCACAGGAGCATGTTGAAGCCACCGCTTCAAGAATCCCTCTAGGTAGAACCTCACAACCCCAAGATGTACCTGGAGCGATTATGTTTTTATGCTCGAGTGCTGCAA
>JAHEBB010000494.1 GCA_024642575.1 Trueperaceae bacterium
CTACGCTACTCCCGCCGATAATACGCATAAACCGCCGCTCGGCAGACGTTTCAAACGTGGGGCCAGAAGTTCCTACATAAACCCCTTGCTTAAGGTCAATGCTTAAACCTTTCGCCGCGTCTAGCGCCAACGTTTGCAGTTTTCTGTCATAAGCATCTGACATATCAGGAAAACGTGCGCCAAAGCGGGCGTCATTTTTACCAATTAATGGGTTGCTGCCAAAAAGATTGATGTGATCTGTTATGAGCATCAGGTCACCTGCTTTAAAGGAAGGCTCGAGCCCGCCTGCCGCATTGGTTACACAAAGCGTACTCGCCCCTAAAGCTTGCATAACCCGAATTGGAAAAACAACTTGCGCCATGCTATAACCTTCGTAGTAGTGAAGCCTGCCTTGCATCATAACGACAGCTTGACCTGACAAAAACCCCATCACCAGACGACCTTTATGACTTTGCGCTGTGGTCACAGGAAAATGGGGTAAATCTGCATAATTTAAGGTAACGCTGTCTTCTACAAGATCAGCTAAACCGCCCAAACCCGAACCTAAAACCAGCGCAACCTTTGGCCTTAATGCACATCGTTCACGAATTGCCTTTAAGGTTTCTTGAACCTGCTCATAGCCAGGCATCTAGCGCAAATCCTTATAGGCATTAATGAGGCCATTGGTTGAGCTGTCATGGCTCGAGACCTCACTATCATCTTTAAGCTCAGGCAAAATGGCCTTGGCTAAGACCTTACCAAGTTCTACACCCATCTGGTCAAAGCTATTAATGTTCCAGATAATGCCTTGGGTAAAGATTTTGTGCTCGTAAAAAGCAAGCAGTTTTCCGAGCGTTTCAGGCGTAAGTTCTTTGTATAAGAAACTATTGGTTGGGCGATTTCCCTCAAAGACTTTTGAAGCTATTAGTACTTCAGAAGCATTAGCACCTATATCCTCTTTAACTTCTTCCGCTGTTTTGCCTTTCATAAGGGCTTCGGTTTGGGCAAAGTAGTTACTAAGTAAAATCTCGTGGTGCTCACCTATAGGGTTATGACTTTTGGCAGCCGCTAGAAAATCAGCAGGAATAAGTTTTGTTCCCTGATGGATAAGCTGATAAAAAGCGTGTTGACCGTTGGTCCCAGGTTGTCCCCAGATGACAGGCCCTGTTTCATAGCCAATGGGCTTTCCTTGACGATTGACACCTTTACCATTCGATTCCATATCACCTTGTTGAAAATAACTGGCAAAATGCTCAAGGTACTGGTCATAGGGCAAAATGGCATGACTTTGCGCCTCCCAGAAATTGTTGTACCAGATACCCAGTAATGCCATAATTACGGGGATATTCCCTTCTAAAGGTGCTGTTCTGAAATACTCGTCGGCCTTGTGCGCCCCACTCAGCAGTTCTTCAAATCGCTCAAAGCCAATATAAATAGCAATCGACAAACCTATTGCACTCCAAAGCGAATAACGCCCACCAACCCAATCCCAGAAGGCAAACATGTTTTTGGTATCAATGCCAAAGGCTTTTACGCCTTGTTCGTTGGTACTTAATGCAGCAAAGTGTTTGGCAACCTGGGTTTCATCTTTGGCAGCTTTCAAAAACCAGTTTCTTGCCGTATGGGCATTGGTCATGGTTTCTTGTGTTGTAAAGGTTTTTGAGGCAATGAGAAAAAGACTGGTTTCAGGGTCAAGCTTTTTTAGCGTTTCAGCAATATCACTGGGGTCAATGTTGCTGACATAATGCACTTTCATGCGCTCATGCCCATAAGGTTTTAAAGCAGTCGTAACCATTTTAGGGCCAAGGTCACTGCCCCCAATACCAATATTCACCACATCGGTTATGACTTTACTCGTGTAGCCTTTCCAACTACCGTTTCTTATAGCATCAGAAAAGCTGCGCATTTGCGCTAAAACGGCATTAATCTCAGGCATAACATCCTGTCCATCAACATAGATGGGGCGCTTACTGCGGTTGCGCAAAGCAATGTGCAAAACAGCGCGGTCTTCGGTGTTGTTGATTTTTTCGCCCGCAAACATTTTTTCGGTCATGCCTTTAAGATCAGCTTCTTGCGCGAGGTTTATAAGCAGCTCGAGCGTCTTTTGAGTAATTCGATTCTTGCTAAAGTCAAACAAAATATCATCAAAGCGGCGCGAAAATGTTTGAAACCGCTTAGGGTCTTGCGCGAACAACTCGCGCATAGGTACTGAGGCTAATTCTTGCTTGTGGCTTTCTAAAGCTTTCCAGGCTTGGCTCGAGGTAATAGACATAAAAAACTCCTTGCTCTTTAAGTGCTTTCAGTGTATCTTGCCATGTCAGCTGGCGTCAGCTAACAGTTTGCCCTTATCTCTACAAATGACCGTTAAACTAAAGCCAATGTCTAAATTTGATGCCACCGAATTTTTACACCAACAAGGTCTGATTAAAGATACCGATGGGGTTAGGCTCGAGCCCTTAAAAGGTGGCTACTGGAACGAGGTTTACCGCGTTCAGGGGAATAATTTTGACTGGGTTCTAAAACGGTTTTACAGCGAACCCCAAAGAACCAGACTTTACCCCATGCTGCCAGATAGCGAAGCCTTAGCACTAAAAACCCTTAAAGATAAAGCGATAGCACCTGACTTTATAGCTTACTTCCCAGCCACGCAAATAGAACGCGCGGTTCTTATTTATGATTATGTTCCTGGTTCACTCTGGCAGGGTGATTTAACGCAAATTGCCGATTTAATGAAGCGATTTCATACCTTGGATAGTTCAGAAACTGGGTTTAGAATCCTGCCACAAACGCCCAAAGAAATTCTTGCTCAAGCAGATGACCTACTTAAAGCCTGTAAAGATGACGAATTGACAAGAGAACTAGAAACGATGCGTCCAAAAACCAAGGCTATATCTGTCCTAAAAAGACTCTCGCTGGTTCATACGGACGCCTGGATTGGCAATTTTATTGGGATGGGCTCGAGCCTTCGTCTGATTGACTGGCAATGCCCAGGACTGGGAGACCCAACCGAAGACCTCTGGACCTTTTTGGATTCGGGTTACCAGCAACTTATTGGTTTGCCCCTTTATACTGAAACAGAGAAAGACGCCTTTTTGAAGGTTTATAGCAAAGAAGTAAGAGGTCGCTTAGACCTTTTGCGTCCTTACTATGCCTACCGCGTCGCAGCTCACTGCGTTATGCGCATTCAAGATTTTAAAGACCAACCCAAAGACAAAAAAGCTTATGAGACCGTGCTAGCAATGGTGAGTCATCAATTAGCTGGAGCTTAAATACACTGATTTACCGTAAGATTTGAATTTGCAATATGTTTTCCAGATTTTTAGCAGAACGGGGCAACAGCTCTTATAACAATGATTAAGCAGCCGTTGGAACTTCGATAAAGATACTTGCCGATGACGGCTGGGGAACTGGTTCACCCGCTTCAATTAGGCCCTCAATATGAAAGGCAATTGCTTCTTGTATAAGTTCTCTAACTTCGTTTTCCGTTTCAGCAGCAGCTATACAACCAGGAAGGTCTGGTACATACGCACCATAGCCCGACTCTCCTTTTTCGATAATAACCATATATTTCATATCTCACCTTTCACTTTAAACCTGCTTGCTTTAAAACACTGTTAAGGGTTCCTTTTGGAATATCTGCGCTTGGTTTTCCAGCAACCGTAACGGTACCCGCTTTTTCAGCATGTTTATATTGTCGATGACTGCCTTTCATGCGCACTTGATACCAGCCATCTTCTTCTATGCATTTAATAAGCTCACTAACTTTCACTAAAGTTTAGTGTACAAGATTAGCTCAACATGCGGAGCTGGCGATTCAAACTGAGCTTACATAAACTATTTCTAAGCCTCTTCTTAATCTTCTCTACATCTTTTTGGTGCTAGACTCTTCTCATGATGAGAGCTTTTATTGCCTGTCTGCTTATAAGTTGGGGGCTTGTCACCGCCCAAAGCACAACAGCTCAACTCTTAGCTGAAGCGCT
>JAHEBB010000101.1 GCA_024642575.1 Trueperaceae bacterium
ACCCTAACTTGCTAGACTATGCTGCTACTTGCCGAGGTGGCGGAATTGGTAGACGCGCCAGATTCAGGTTCTGGTGGCCTTTGCGGCTGTGAGGGTTCAAGTCCCTTCTTCGGCACCAACACTAACCTCGACTTTGAATTGGTTTCAGAGTCGAGGTTTTTCTTTTAGAAGACGAAATTTTAAAGCTAATCAATAAGTGAAAACAAACGCTCGAGCTCTTCCTCTAACGTATTTTTGAGCATAGGTTCATTCGCCCTGTTATACCAATATCTGGCATTACTTAGGTCACCCTCGACGCGGTGCAAATAGCCGTGAATCATACAAGAAAAATTGTCTGAATAATCTTGCACCATAGTATGGGCTCTAGCCCAATTGCCTGCCTTAACTTCATTGAGTATGCCTTTGTAATCCACTGCCATAAGTTTCTCCTTAAAGCTTTATCTCGCCAAGGCGCTCGAGCAGCATACAGTAGCCTTTTTGACCCCTGTAAAAATTCTCAACTGGGAAAAACTCGTTGGGCGCATGAAGGTTTTCTGAGGCCAAACTCCAACCAAAACCAATCATGTCTGCACCTATCGCCCGTTTGAAAAAGCCACTTATCGGAATGCTGCCCCCGAGTCTCGTGTAATAAGGTTCTTTACCATAGAGTTCTGTCAGGATTTCCTTCGCCAAAATATTACCAGGATGCTCAGCGGGTATATAAAACGGGGTTGCGCTACCTTGACCCTTCATGGTTACCCTAACGCCAGCGGGTGTATGCTTTTCTATATGGTTTTTGAGTGCAGCAACAATTTTGTTAGGGTCTTGATTGGCAACCAATCGGCAAGTGATCTTGGCATGGGCTTCGCTGGGGATAACGGTTTTAGAACCACCGCCCTGGTAGCCACCCCAAATGCCATTGATATCTAGGGTCGGGCGAATCCAGTTACGTTCCCTAGTAGAGAAACCTGGTTCACCAAAAAATGAAGGTACATTTAATTCTTTGCGGTAGGCTTCCTCATCAAAAGGTATGTTTGCGATATCTTCCCGCTCAGCTTGACTTGGGTCTAAGACGTCATCAAAAAAGCCTTCAACAACAATTTTTCCTTCATTGTCTCTTAACGATGCCAGTATTTTTGCCAATGCTTCTAAAGGATTTTGTAAAACCCCGCCGTGCAAACCCGAATGCAAATCAGACGCTGGTCCTTTGACACTAAGCTCGAGCTTAGCCAGACCTTTAAGACCTAAAACAATCATACTCTCAGTATTTGACCACTGGAGCCCATCGGCTGAATAAATAACATCACAGGCAAACTTGTCTTTGTTTGCCATTAAGAAGGGGCCAAGCTCAGGACTACCAATTTCTTCTTGACCTTCATAGCAAAACTTTAGATTTACTGCAAAGCGTCCGACGGTTTTTAAAATGGCCTCAGCCCCGATGATAGAGGTCAACATTCCGCCTTTGTCATCTGAGGCACCTCGAGCATAAATAATCCCATCTTTCAGGGTAGGTTCAAAGGGAGATGTATGCCATAGCTCTAGCGGGTCAGCAGGTTGCACATCAAAGTGACCATAGATAAGCACTGTGGGTTTATCTTTACCTGCGTGCAACCAATCTGCATAAACGACAGGGTGACCTCCTGTGGCCATGACCTCAGCATTCTCTAGGCCAGCACGGTCTAAGCGCTCTTTGACCCAAACGGCAGCCCGTCGGACATCTTCACTATGCTCAGGCTGAGCTGAAACGCTTGGAATGCGGATAAAGTCAAAAAGCTCAGCCAAAAAACGGTCTTTATGGTTTTCTAAATAGCCTTCCCAAGCATCCATTATGAATCTCCAAAGTTATAAGTTTAAGGCTCGAACTGGTTTAAAGATAAGCAATTAATCTCGCTTCAAAAACCTACCGGGTTCGACACCAATCATTCTTGCCATCATCCAAAGTTGACCTTTATGGTGTGCCTCGTGTTCACGCATTATATCAATGAGAGCGTAAACAGGCATCTTGCCACCAAAAGCATCAATAAGTGCATTGAGCTGATCGTTACTTAAGGATTTTAGGGCGGACGTGGTGGTTTCGGTGCTGGCTTTTAATTTGGTTTTGGCAGTATTAAAGCTGTCACTGGGTTCAAAGGCATCAGGGGCTGAACCAGCAGCCATGGCGGAAAATCTTAAACATGACGCTGTAAGATGGTCAGCTAAGGTCTTAAACGTCATAGAGCCATCCCAGCTTTGAAAATTTGCTTGGTCTTCGGGAATTTTATCAATTAATCCCTCGAGCGCTTTACGATGAGTAAGAAATAATTGGGCATAATGGTCAGCGGTATAGGGCATGATTTACTCCTTGAAAGTCATTATTCGACTTAAAATATCATAGCGATATGAAAACATTTGGTATTCGAGGAAAACAATATGACCTAGGGTTATTTAGAAATTTCTTGCAATGTCATTTATTGAAAACCAAAATTCTTGCTCAAGTTTGGAAGATTGAATGAAGCTAAGATTGATGACTTATAACATTCGTTACAACACACCTCAGGACGGGAAAAATGCCTGGCCTTTTCGAAAAGAACGTGTGTTAGAGCTTATAAAAGAAAGCCAACCAGCGATTTTAGGTCTTCAAGAAGTACTCTTTGATCAGCTCGAGTTTTTGCGAGTACAATTGCCAAACTATAGTTATCTTGGAGTGGGTCGCGATGATGGTAAATCAAAAGGTGAATTCACCCCTATTTTTTACCAAGCTGAAAGATTTGAATTGCAAAGCTCAAATACTTTTTGGTTATCTGAAACACCATCAAAAGCTGGCTCATTAGGCTGGGATGCAAACTTGCCACGAACTGCAACATGGGCCTTTTTAAAAGAAAAAGAATCGGAAAAGTCAATCTTTTTTCTAAATACCCATTTTGATCATCTGGGTGAAATAGCTAGACAAAACAGTGTCAGGCTCATTCTTGATAAACTTAAAGAGTTTGTCGGCTCATGCCCTTTTTTTCTAGCAGGCGATTTAAATGCTGAACCTGATAGCCTTAGCTACCAAATGCTAAGTGCAAGCTTAAAAGATGCGTTTTTGCTGAGCCAAAAGTACCAAGGTAAAAGCCAGACCTATAGAGGGTTCCAAGTTGCTAAAGCTAAAGAGTTTGGTAAAGAAAAAGAGATACGAATTGACTATATTTTTTGTTCACAAGAAGTTGAAATTATTTCTGCGTGTACGCTCGAGTCTAATCATAAAGGGCTTTACCCCTCAGACCATGTTCCCGTTTTGATTGAAGTAGAAATGCCTTAAGTTACGAGACATCCTCTCTGGTGAATCGCCAAAGCATAATGAGACCAAAAATAAGGGCATAACCAGTGATGACAAGAGCAGAGCTTTGCAAAGTGATGCCATTGCCTAAAATTGCGCCCAAAGGCCCTAAATCTCCACTGTTACTCCCTGGGTTTACGCCAAGTGCTCCTACAATTTCACTCAAGGGTTTTCTTGCCGGAGCATAGAGATTGTTGGTGAAAAAATACCTAGGTAATTCCTCGAGCGTCTTACGTAGTCTTAAGGTCTGAAAAACAAGGTTGATTCGGTTAACAGGCTGAAATCCAACGAGGGTTGCATAGATAGTATAGATGCCTTCGAGAATGGGTGGGGCAAATAAGATGGCAATAATCCCTAAAACGGCATTCCTTAAAAGCCAAATCATGAGAAAGGCAAAAAACATGCCCGCACTACCAAAGAGCCACTGCAAAGCATAAAGCTTTAAAAGGCCTAGCCATTCGCCTGAAAAGCTGGTAGGTAAAGACAAAAAGGGGAGAGGCAACATGCCTATTGCTCCATAAAGAAAGCTCAGGAGAAAGCCACCAAAAAGAAGTACACCGTAAACGATCATGGCAGCAAAAAACTTGCCAAATATTACCGATAAGCGGTTAGGTTGTGCTGTTAGTGTGGTCTTCCACATATTCTGGGAGCGCTCATCGCCAATAAATAAAGCTGCCAGAAGTGCCAATACCATCATGTAAAAAGAAGGACTAATTACCGAAGGTAGCATAAGGCTTATGCGGGCGATGCCAAAAGGAGAGGCAAGAGTTTCTACAATCGTGCTTGGTGCTATAGGTGAGCTATTTTCAACAAAATTGGTCGATAAGTTTTGTAACAGAATTCTTGCAACAAATAGAATGAGCACAGGTAAGATGACCCACCACAAAAAGGCCAAAATGTAAACACGGCGTTTGCGCACAACCTTGAATAGTTCGGCATTGATAACGTTTAGAAGGGCGTTCATACGGGTCTCCCGTCTTCTTTTAAGAGCCTGAGATAAGCTCCCTCAAGATTATCGGTTATGCGCCTAGCTTCAATAAGCTGAACACCCTCTTGAATTAGTCTAGAAATAACAGAGGCAGCGTCATTTTGTGGAATGACGACCTGAATGGCACCGCCATCCAAACTTTGAAAGTCAATATTTAAATGACTTAAGGCGTACTTCAGCGCATCAGGATTAAGTGCATCAAGAAAATAAGTAACGGTTTTTTCGTCAATTCGTTTGAGCATTTGTTGTAAAGGGCCATCGTAAAGGAGCTTGCCTCGCTCAACTGCTAGAATACGCTCAACCAATTTTTCCAGCTCTGCCAAGATATGGCTCGAGATTAAAATGGTTACGCCTTCATGAGCAATGGTTCTTAAGTTTTCTCGAATTTCAGCTATACCTACCGGGTCAAGCCCATTGGTAGGTTCATCTAAAAGAAGTACCTTGGGTCTCCAGAGTAAAGCTCTGGCAAGCCCTAGGCGCTGGCGCATCCCCTGAGAATAGGCCCGAACGCGTTTGTTTGAGGCTTGGTCCATACTGACAAACGAAAGCATCTCATCTATATGCTTATCACTTACGCCCCCGTGCATTTTGGCAGCGTGACGTAAATTGTCCCGCCCAGTCATATAACCATAAAAACTAGGCTCCTCAATCATAGTGCCAACCTCTAGTAGGCTACTACTTGGAACTTTTTTACCCAAAATGGTGCTCGAGCCTTTACTAGGTTTGATAAGGCCGGCAAGCATGCGTAGCGTCGTTGTTTTTCCAGCACCATTTGGCCCCAGAAAACCAACAATTTCCCCTTGCTCAATATCAAAACTTATGCCGTCAACGGCGTGTTTTTTACCATAACGTTTGGTTAAATTTTGTGCGGATATTGCTGACATGAAACTCCAAAGGCAGGTTTAAGTGTTTAACCCTAAGTCTTTTCATCATAACCGAGAAATGAAAAACTGCGTCCGTCAAAAGGAGGACGCAGCCTGAAAAGTAGGATTTTCCTCTAGACTCCTTAGGGTTTAGTCGCCAAATTTAGCATGCCTACGCCAACCGCGTTTACATCAAAAGCTAATGGTGTTGCTGATTCTTTTAGCATCTTTTCAATCTCAGCTGGGCTGGCTGTGGGGTTTGCTTCGCGGTAAAGCGCTAACGCACCTGCGACCAGAGGGGTAGCGAATGAGGTTCCTTCGTAGCCTTGGAAATAGCTGTTTGCTAGGGGTGTGCCACTTGTTAAGCCTACCCCGGGCGCGGAAATGTCTATATAGCTTCCTCTTGTACTAAAAGGAGCAGGCGACCAGTCAGCTTCGGCACCTATGATGGGGCAAACATTATCAAGGACCAAATACTCACTACCAATCGCGATGTGGTCAATTTTACCTGAAAGCCGAATCTTGCCTGCCTTGCTGTCAACAATGACACTAACGCCAGCAATTACCTGACTATTTAAGTCGGCAAGACTACCAATGTATTGCGGAACTGCGCCAAGTTTTTGGTTGATGCTCAGGTTGATATTGCCATCAATTAAGTAATCTAGCTCGAGCCCGCCGATCGTTTTGGAAAAGCTAAAGGCAAGATTAGCATTAGAAAATTGGGTTTCCAAGGACGTATCCTCATTAATGTCGGTAATCGCAACTTGCCCCCTTGGACTAACCTTACCCCCAACAAAGTGATAAGGCTCTACCAAAAGACCCGTTCCTTGAGAACTAAAGCCTTCACCATAGCCAAATGTAGAAGCCAGCTTTTGATCTTCGAAATCAATACAAGCAAGGTCGGTGGTTTGAAGTGCGCCAACCGCAACAAGGCCGTCCAGTGGAAAAGCTGCTGGATAATGCGTGGGAGAGCCAGTTTCACCTTCATTACCCCCTGCGGCAGCTACTAAGACATTATTGTCAAGGGCATATTTCAGGATTGCCTCGAGCGCCTGGATTGGCGTGTCGCCACCAAGGCTTAAATTAACGACTAACTTGTCCATAGAAGGTGCTTTGGTTAAGGCATGGCAAATGCCGAGAATTACATTACTACTTAAACATAAGCCGTTGTCATCACACACTTTTACGCCCATAACTTCGGCTTTGGGGGCGACGCCCGAAAACTCTCCCGCTGCCAAAATGGCAATAGGCGTACCGTGTCCTTCGGCGGGCGCGCCAAGGCTCGAGGGGTCATCAAAGTTATCTTCTGGGATGGCATCATCGTCTATGAAATCGTAGCTAAGATCTGTTCGAAAGCGTGTGCCAAGGTCTGTGTGTTGACTAATGCCCGAATCTAGGACTGCGATCATTGTGCCAGTGCCTGATCTTCCCCTTGCAAAAGCACTTGATGCATTAACAGAATTAAGATGATCAATCGCACCTACAGACCAACCACTTCGGGGATCAACGTGTAGTGTAATACCTTCGCCATTTTGCTCGAGCTTCTTTAATTGCTCTAAAGCTTCTCCCAAAGGTGTATCACCTACGTCAATATTGGCAAGTTCTGCGGAACAGGGGCCACTGCTTGCACCTAGGGTTTTGAGAGAAGACTCGAGGCTAAAACCAAGCTTAGCCAGTTGATTACGTAATGCGTTTTCACTGGTTTGAGGTTTGACGAGTAAGGTTAATTTACCTGCATCCACATTTCCTAAAATGCCAATTGTTTGACTTAGATCAAAGGTTTTGGTAGTTAATTCAACCAATTGTGTATCGATAGGGGATGATTTTGGAATGATAAATGAAAAGGTCGTAGGGTCTATAACTACAAATTCCGCGGTATTTCCCGCAATTTTTAAACTTGCTCCTTCAAAGCTAAACCCTGAAACAGATGCCGTCACGGTTTCACCGCGCTCAGCTCTTTCTTTGTTGAGTGAAAAGGTAGCTGCAACGACGGTTAACTCACCTGAAGCACTTTGAGTAGGTGTCTTAATGACAACTTCTTTTTTCCCTAACTCTGAGTTACTAAACGCTGGAATTTTAAAAATTAGAGAATCAACCTTTGAATCGAGAATGTCGGCTAATTTATTTCCAACCGTTACTGTTGCCTTTGTGCCGTCGAGATTTTTCAGGCTCGCTTTCACGGCTGTACCAGACGCAGCTTCACCAGGCGCGAGGCTAAAGCTTGAAACTATAGGCTTAGCGCTCAAGGTCAGTTTTGTTTTGGCAATTTTTTCCGCAGCACTAATAATTACTTCTTGCTCCCCTAGTTTTTCTTGGGGTAAGTCTGGAATAGTAAAGGTTAAAGAGCTTGCATTAGTTGATGTTACCTCTGCCATTATCTGGGCAACCGTCACTTTGGCATTGGTCGTGTCCAAATTCTCTACGGAAGCAATGACACTGTCGCCAATTTGTGCTGTCGTGACATTTAATATTACACTTGGCTCCGCTTGTGGCAGACAAGCTGCGAACAAGAGCAAGATGAATAAGAGCACCCATAGCCTTCTCCAGATCAATAAAATCATTATTTACCTCCACCAGTAACATTCTGTCCAGTTCTATAACGTTTATCGGCATGCTGGTAGTGTAAAAAATCGCGTCTGAAATAGGTCTGAACGGAGCTAAGCCTTAGTTACTGCCCTTTGAGTTTAGCCTAAAAGGGTGGTCTGAGGGTAAATCTAGTCGGTACTGACGAGCTTCTTCAAGGTGACCAGACGATTCAAGGATATGTAACGCCTCTTTCCATGCCTCGATGTCCTCATTAAGTTCGGCTAAGTTTGCCATGAACATCCCTAATAATCTTCTTTCTCCGGCCTTTTGCGCTAAACTTAGGGCTCTGTCATAAGCTTTTTGAGCAGATGCTTTATTACTTTGTTTATGGTACAAGACGCCAAGGTTATTCCATGCTAATGCAGATGTTTCAATTCCCCCAGAGATTTCTGATAATTCTGCTGCCTCCTGATAAGAGGTTTGCGCCAATTTTAGCTCATTATTTCGCTCATAAATCATTCCTTGGTTTGCTAAAATCCGTGCTCTCATTAAAAGACTGTCTCCTGCAGCGTTTAAAGCATCTTTAAATGCGTTCTCTGAATCTTCTTCACTCAACGCTGTCGCTATTGCTAGATTGTTCAGTGCATCGGCCCACCTTGTTTGTCTACCAAGTGATTTCCAAAGGGCCGCCGAACGTTTGGCGTAGTTAGCTGCATCAGTAAATTTGCCATCAGACCTTACAAGGTGCCCTAAGGTATTAAAAGCTTCAGCCCTGGCTTCCATTTCCCCATCTAGCGCTTTTTCTGATAGCTCTTTAGCTCTTTCTGGTTGGCCTAAGCGCCAGTAAAGGGCTCCTTTTAACGCCTGAATATCTGCTGTTTCCTGCAAACTATCTAGTTCAGCGAGTGATTCTTTGAATAGCCCTGCCCGCTCGAGCGCTCTTGCCTTTAAAAACGTTACTTCAGCACTTTTAGGGGCTTCAGCTAAAGTTTCGCTTGCTCTTTGGGGAAACCCACGTCGTAAAAGCTCATCTGCCCATTTCATATAGGCATCCTGGACACGTGGTAAGTCAAGGTCTTCCCAGAAAAGCTTGGATTTTTCATACAAAGGGAAAGCGTGTATACCTTCAAGTTGTCTAGCTAAGCTTATAGCAATTTGGCTAAGCCTAAGGGGTTGCGTCTCAAGGTAATCCTGAGCGGCTTGTCTTGCCTTGATCTTTCCAGAAAGTTCTATTAACCCAGTAGCATTTAATGTTTCGATAGCTTTGACCATATCTGAAGCTAAAACGTCTAAGGCGCGCCTTACCAAAGCAAGATTGGGTTCCTCAAGAAGGGCAAGCGCCAGATATATAGTTTCAGCCTCATCATCCAGACTAAGTAGCCTTGCCTCGAGCGCTTCTTCGAGCGGTTCATTTCTGAGGAAGGCACCAACCAGACTAGGTAAACCTTCGGTCAAATCCCAAGCATTTTCTAAGTGGCTTAGAGCTTCTTTACTTATGGCTTTTAGCTCGAGCTCATGATCAACGCGAAAGGCAGCGTTTTGTTGTGAGGCAATGATTAGGCTTGCTTTTGGCCTTAACTCTATAAGACGCTTAAGTAAATTCTGACTTTCCGCATCAATCCATTCCCAGGGGTCAAAAAGGAAGGTACCTTCTAGTGCTGCAAGTTTGCGGAGCATGAGCTCTTCACTCATTTCGAGGCTATCGCCTAATAAAGGCTCGAGCGTGGCATAGGGGAGACCTGAGCGACCCGCTAAATAGCTTCCCTTTAAACTTTTTAATAAACTGGTTTTTCCCATACCTGGAGCACCTTTTAGCCAGGCACTTTGTCCAGGACTGAGCGCTTCTAATTTTTTGCGCTCGAGCTCACGCCCAATAAAACTACTTTGCAAGCGGGTTTGGGCATCTGTTGACTTTAAGCTAAGGTTTATACCAAAACTTTGGGCCTCATCTTTTATTTTATTTGCCAGAGGGTGATTAGCTGCGGTTAAAAGTTCAAAGTAGCGACTCAGGTCTTCGGGTTCTGGCATACTTGCACCCTCGAGCGTATAAGCCTTTTCAGCGAGTTCAGCAGCAGCGTCAAAATTGCCTCTTGAAGCTAAGATGTCTGCTTGTTCAAGCATCATGCGCTGGGCAAAGGTTGCAAACGCTTCGCGTTTTTCGTAAATCCACTCTTCTAGCTCAACACCCCAGTCAAGCAAATGAGCGCCTTGTAAAAATGCACCACTATAGGTTGCTAAAGCATCCTCGGCATTTTTGGTTTTTAGGGCGTTAAGAAAGTCTGTGGCGTCCGCAGAGAGATTAGTCCAAACACGGTGTTCATCTGCGTCAATACTTCCCTCAGCGCCTTTACGTAGTTGTGAAAGGGCTCTTGAAAGGCTGTTCAAACTATCAGAAGCATCTGACCAGAAGAGTTCGGCTAAAAAACGACGTTCTTTAACCCCTTCTACTACCAAATAGGCAAGAAGCACCAAAGGTTTAATGCGGGTGAAATTAGATCCTTCTAGCTCGAGCCTGCCCAGGGCTTTTAGATACATAGTTAAAGTTTACCTTGCTTTCTAGCGTTTGTAGCAAATCTCGGGATTTTCTGAAGCCTTGAACGGCTTTGCTTGTCTGAAACGGGTTTTGGGCTATGTTCAGACCTCCTTAAAAATCATTCAGGGCTTTTTCAGGCTTGGGTTTGCAAACTAGGTCAACTCCAAAAGGAGAGAAAAGGAGACTAGTCAAAATGCCTATGCCTACATGTAATAACCAGAACCGCGGTTCAAGTCAAACGAAGGGAAGTAAAACTATGAACATTAAACTTATAAGCCTGCTTGCCGCCCTATTCTTTTTAGCAGCTTGCACAAGCCCTCAAACCGCGAAACCAGATACTCTTGCTCCAGACGCGCCAATTATTTTGCTAGCTTTGCCTGGAGACGCCGAGGTCACAGTGAGTTGGCAAGCGAATTCTGAAGAAGATTTAGATACCTATCAGATTTTTTTTGGTGAAACCGAAGATGCCTTAACTGAAGGGCCCGTTGTTAAAGCAGCAAAAACAGAAGCAAACATTTCAGGACTCAACAACGGCATAAAGTACTTTTTTGCGGTTCAAGCCATAGATCTAAGTGGTAATAACTCCGAATCTTCGGTTAGGGTAGAAGCTACTCCAGTTGCGACTGATAGCACAGCGCCAATCTTGATAAGCTCGAGCCCTGTAAATGGTGCCCTCAATGTAGCAAGTACCAGCCTGTCCTTTTTCTTTTCTGAAGCTATGGATATCGGTAGCGTGAGCGTTAGCATAAGCCCTGACCTAGCCTTAGGAGAAGCAATCTGGAATGAGACTGCAAATCAACTTAGCTTTACTCCCGTGGTCCCATTTGATTTTGCTACCAACTATAGTTTGCTTGTAACAGGTAGCGACCCTTCAGGAAATGCTTTAGCAGCTACCAATATTAGCTTTACCACCCAAGCTGTGCCTGATACGACCGCACCCGAGATTCTTTCAAATACGCCGTCAAACGGTGCAACTGGAATTGATACAGGTACAAATCTTTCTCTGTCCTTTTCTGAAGCCATGAACCGCTCGAGCGTTGAGGCTGCCTTTTCTGTAAACCCTGCTGCAAATTGCCTATTTCTCTGGTCGTCAGATGACAAGCTGGTAACCTGTGACCCCACTGGAGATTTGAATACCAGTACTCCTTACACCGTTGAGCTGGCTGCCACAGCTACTGACCAAGCTGGCAATACCTTAGCTAACCCGTTTAGCTTCAGCTTTGATACGGCTGCTGCACCTGATACCACAGCTCCTACTTTTATTGGCTCAACGCCTGATGCTGGTCTTAATGGGATAAGTCAAACGGCAAATATCAGCATTAGTTTTAACGAGCCAATGGATAAAGCTTCAGCCCAAACTGCCTTTTCAATCACCAGCCCCGCTGGTTTTAACGCAGGAAGTTATTCCTGGAATGCTCAAGGTACCGTGATGACCTACAATCCAGATAATAGCTTTGATTATGGCAATACGATTATCTGGAAGCTTTCTACGGCTGCTAAAGATTTGGCTGGCAATGAACTTGGTAGTGATATCAGCCATTCGTTTAAAGTCATTCGGCAGACAACCGTCAAGATTTATAGTACCGCGTCCCTTGACGGAAGTGTTTCAAACCTTGGTGAGGTTTTAACGGAACCAGCTTGGGTGATTCCTGATGGTATCGTTGGTGACCTTGATAATAATACCTACCGTCGTACCTTTTTAAGCTTTGATTTAAGTAGCTTACCGACTGATCTTAAAACGATTACTACGGCAACGCTTTATGTTCGGCAGTTTGTTGCCAACGGAACGGCCTACTCTGAGCTTGGAAAACTGACTGCTCTACATGTAAGTTACGGCTCGAGCCTAACCGGAGCAGATTTTGAAACGCCAGTTATAGGTCTTATTTGTAAGAGTCTGGGTATCGGTGGCATTATTAGCACCTGCCCCAATGTCTTAAGCACAAACGCAAACCTTGAATTTAAATCCTTGAGCGCCACTACAAAACTCCGTGATGACTGGCAAAACCGTGCGACGAGAGGCGCGAGATCACAATACCGCCTACAATTTACCAAAAACGCTACAGCTAACAACAATGGTGATTTGGTAGCTGTAGGCACAGGCGATTTAGCGCAAGATTACCGCCCTTACATTCAAGTAACGTACGAATACCCTTAAGGTTTTTAGACAGAATAGGCCAGAGGTACACTCTGGCCTATTTTCTGTTCAGGGGCTTTTCAGACGGTAAAGAGCAAACTTAAGCAAAGAATCCAGGAGGATGCACATGGATAAGTTTACGAGCAAGCCAGATAAAGCTTCATTGTCTCAGTCACGAATTCGTCTGAATTTTGATGTGGTTAATGGCCATTTGAGCCTAACATTACTAGGTGAGCCTGCCGTTTTTTTGCACGAAACACCCTTGAGTTTTAGCTCTCCTGATTTACTTCCTGCCCTTTCCTACCTTGCTCTTCAGACTGTTCCTATAAGGCTCGAAGACCTGACCACATTAATGGGAGTAGAGAGCAGAGAAGAATTTCGTGAATCGCTGCTTGCGTTTGCAAGCGCGACAAACGCTCTAGAAATTTTGGACAATAATGGTTTACGTCTTCATGCAGTTGTTGATGTTTTGCTTTTTGAATACGCTGTTCAAGATGGCTATTTTGAAGAAGCATTGAGTATTTATCAAGCGCTTCCAGAGCAATCATTCTTAAAGAATTTGCAGCCTAAAACACAAGCATTTCAGGAATGGTGTTTAATTGAAGAAGCTAGACTTAAATTATTATACCAGGATGCCTTACGCGGGCGCTATGAAACCTTAGCCCTTTCAGATGATATCAAGGGCGCAATTGCAGTAGCCAAGCAGCTAGTTTGCCATGACCCGCTAGATGAGTACAGCCATCAGCGCATTATGCAGCTCGAGCTATTTCAGGGAAACCTATCGGCTGCACTCGCCCAATATGAAGCATGTAAATTTGTGCTCGCCCAATATTTAGGGGTAGAACCTTTACAAGAGACTCAAGAACTTGCAGATATCATCGATGCATTAAGCTATGACCCCTATTTTTCAGAGAACAATGGTTTTACAGATTAAGAACTAGGGTAGGGTTTATAAGACTAATGGCCAATTGGAAAGTGGGTGTAACGATACTTAGCTTGTCCGAGCGTACGATCAAAAATCAGAATGGATGATGGTGTTTTATCCTCAATTCAGCTTGGTATAAGGGTCCGTCATAACAAAAAAGCTCTTTTGCTATTCCCCTTTAACTTCTCGCCTCATGAGGTCTTGGATGGCCACTTGAGGCGCTTTATTTTCATAAACTACGCGAAAAACTTCTGTAGTGATGGGCAGATCAAGGTTTGCTTGCACCGAATAATCGTAGACAGCTTTTACTGTGGGTATGCCCTCGGCAGTCAGGTTCATATTTTGTATGTGCTCGAGCGTTTTTCCTTGAGAAAACAGTTCACCTGCTCTATGGTTTCGGCTACTAAGGCTCGAGCAGGTCGCAACCAAATCTCCTAAGCCTGCTAGGCCATAAAATGTCTCCGTTTTACCACCCATGTGTTTTCCCAGACGAACCATTTCAGCTAAACCCCTTGTCAATAGGCTGGCTTTAGCATTGTCGCCAAGATTTAGGCCATCACTCATGCCAGCAGCTAAGGCAATAATATTTTTGACGGCACCTGCAATTTCTACCCCTTTTAAATCAGAACTAGTGTAGACCCGAAAGCTTGCCTGGTTAAACCACGATTGTGCCTGAATGGCAAAATCAGCATGATGACTTGCCAAGGTTGCCGCAGCCGGTTTACCTTGGGCAATTTCGCCTGCAAGGTTGGGTCCAGAAAGAGCGGCAAACAGCGTTTTAGGGGATGATTCTGCCAGTACTTCAGTCATGGTTTTAGAACTCACACTTTCAATGCCTTTAGAGCAGGAAATGATAGCTGGAATATCTTTAACTTGACTTATCAGGGCTCGAGCTGCCTGACTGGGCACCGCCCATATAATTGCTTGCGCATCTCGCACGCATTTAGCCAAATCTGAACTAATGCTTATATTAGATGCCAGGATTAAATCAGGCGCGTACCGCTCATTTCTCCGCGTGCTAGTCATTTGCTTAGCCTGCGTTTCATCCCTTGCCCAGAGGTTAACCTCATGACCATTTTTAGCGAGCAAATGAGCAAGTACGGTTCCCCAAGCACCTGCGCCCAAGACGCTTAGTTGGGTTGGAAAATGTGCAATCTGAGTCACACATATAGCCTAACAAGGTTGTAAACTGTTTTGTTGAGTCTAAGTTCAGTAAGCATTTCTACTGATTCTAACGGGACTTCGCAAAATGACTAGATGGTTTAGCGCTGGTCTTTTGTCATACTGGATTCTAGTTGCAAATTTGCTCAGGAGATGCTTAAGCAAGTTGTAGGTTAAAGGAAATACTATGCCGATATATGTTTATAAAAATAAGGAAACTGGGGAAACGTTCGAAATGGAGCAACGCATTACGGAGGCTGCTCTCAAAGTTCATCCAGAAACGGGTGAGCCTGTTATCCGACTTATCCAACCTGTAGGAATTGCGTTTAAGGGTTCGGGGTTTTACGTCAACGATTCAAAGGGCTCGAGCAAAACTTCAACGCCTCCTGCCTCAAGTACGAAAACCGAAGCCAAACCTGAAGCCAAGGCTGAGACAAAAACCGAAACTAAGACCGAAACCAAATCTGAACCAAAGCCTGTTGCCAAAACGGAAAGCAAATCAAGTAGTAACTAAGGGTTTGTCAAGTCAAAAAAGGTGGATGCACACATCCACCTTTTTTTAAATAACGAAGCGTTTAATTACTTTGCTCAACAAACTTAACTTCAAAAAGTTTGGGCCAGAGTTTTC
>JAHEBB010000495.1 GCA_024642575.1 Trueperaceae bacterium
CGCCCGAACTAGATATTGCTAACAACACAGTTACCTTACGTGGGGTAGTTGGCAGTGAGGAAGAAAAAACGCAATTTGGCAATGACTTTACCGATGCCGCAGGTGTTGGTGTTGCCGTAGTTAATGAATTGCAAGTTGTTGAACCTCAAATTGATGCTGCCCTCAGTATTAAAATGGCGGATACAGGGCTTGAGCTAAATGGCATTTTGCCTCAAGGGCTTGCTGATTCTTTAACAACGAGCGCCCAGCTTATTAACCCAAACCTAACAAATAATCTTGTTATCCAAGGCAATATAGCAAGCCCTGAATGGCTAAGCGCTGTCATTGACCGCGTACCTGACTTTGCCGCCAGCACTCAGGATGCCGAGCTTGATGTTACAGGTACAAGCTTAAGGCTCGAGGGTGTTGTTGCCAGTGAGGAAGAAAAAACACGCTTGGCAGATGCGTTTAAAGAGGCAGCAGGGGAAAATGTAACCCTCTTAAATAATTTAAAAGTTGCTGAAATCGCTGCCCAGCCTGAATTTAATATTCAGCTAAATGATGATGGCACGGTTGAGCTAAGCGGTAATCTTCCTATTGAATCAGCTAATGCTTTAACGGAGGTTGCTTCAGGGGTTTCTAATGAAGTGAGTACCAATTTAGCGGAAGTGCCAAGTGTAGCTGCGCCTGAGTGGTTAGGCCGAGTTATTGGGCAAATTCCGAGCTTTAATGCTCAGGTTTCAGATGCTGCCTTAGATGTCAAAGGTTCAGCAATTACCTTAACAGGTATGGTTGATAGCGAAGAGGCCAAGGCTGCTGTTGCTGCCGATATAGCTCAAGCTGCCGGAGAAGGTGTTGAGGTTATAAATCAGCTTCAAGTAGCAGAGCCCAAGCTCGAGCCTGCCTTTACCGTTAAGCTAAATGATGACGGTACAGTTGAGTTAACAGGCAATGTTGCTGCGACAACAGCTGATTCCCTTAACCAAACCGCCGAACAAGTCACCGATAATCTGACGACCAATCTGGCGGCTGCAGATAATGTAGCGGCACCTACTTGGTTTACAGATGTTATCAGCCGCATTCCTGAGTTTAAAAGCCAAGTGTCAAATGCTGAACTTGACGTAACCGCTGATACCCTTACGCTAAACGGGGTTGTTGCCAGTGAAGAGCAAAAAGCCGCAATTGAAGCAGATTTTGTGGCAGCATCTGGCCCAGGGGTGAGTGTTCAAAACAACCTTAAGGTTGAAGTACCTGAGGTCGTCACTGAAACACCTGTGGCTGAAACACCTGCAACTGAAACACCTGCAACTGAAACACCTGCAACTGAAACACCTGCAACTGAAACACCTGCAACTGAAACACCTGTGGCTGAGCTCGAGCCTGAATTTAAGGTTCAATTAAACGATGATGGTAGTGTTGCGATTACAGGCAACCTTAACCCTGATACGGCAAGCGTACTCACTGAAACAGCTGCGGGTGATGCTAGCACCGTAACCACCAATTTGGCAGAAACCCCAGCAGCAAGTAACCCAGAATGGTTACAGCAAGTGATTACGCGCATTCCAGAGTTTAATGCTCAAGTTTCAGATGCTGCCTTAGATGTCAAAGGTTCAACCGTTACCCTGACAGGCACCGTTGATAGCGAAGAGACTAAGGCGGCTGTTGCTGCCGATATTGCTCAGGCAGCTGGTGAAAATATAGAGGTTGTTAATCAGCTTCAAGTGCTAGCGCCACAACCAGAAATTGAAACCAAGCTGAACATTAAGCTAAATGATGATGGCACAGTTGAGCTAAGTGGCGATGTCGCTCCAGAAATTGCAACCTCAGTTACAAATCTTGCAGCTGAAACGGCTACTTCAGTTAGTAATGATTTAGCGGTTGGCCCGACAGTAGCAGCACCTGAGTGGTTGCCAAATGTTATTAATCAAATACCAGAGTTTAATGCCCAAGTTAGCGAAGCTGAGGTGAATGTAGAAGGTAACACAGTAAACCTTAAAGGTATTGTCAGTAGCGAAGAAGAGAAGGCACAAATAGCTGCCAAATTTGTTGATGCTACGGGTCCAGGTGTCAGTGTTATAAATAACCTGGAAGTTATCAAACCTGATCTTGTTGAACCTAAGCTAAATGTTCAGATAAATGATGACACGCTAAAACTTAGAGGTCAGGTTGCTGAAACGACGGCAAATCTTGTAAATGACACTGCTAATCAAGTTGCTGGGACCGTTGAGAGTAGTCTGGCAAGCTCGAGCCGTGTGGCCAGCCCCCAGTGGCTAACCAATGTTATTGACCGTTTACCAAGTTTCGCAACTGTGGCAAGCGAAGCTGAATTAGATGTGAGTGGTTCTACCGTCACGCTTAGCGGCATTGTGCCCAGTGAAGAAGCTAAAGCAAGCACAGAGGCAAGCTTTGTTGAAGCGGCAGGGCCTGGCATTACAGTCATTAATAATTTACGCGTAGTTGAGCCAGTTGTTGCGCCGACCCCAGAACCAGCCGCAGAAACGACAGCCGCTGAACCCGCAAGCGCTGAGCCTACCCAGACGGAATCTACACAGACTGAACCTACGCAGACTGAGCCCGTTGCGGTATCCCAACCTGAACCTGCGCTGCCAAGTTTACTAAGTCCAAGCATTCGTATTGACTGCGTCGGAGATACTATACGTTTGACAGGCAGTGTTGCCAATGAGGAAAACAAACAAATGGCTGCATCAGTGTTTGCTAATAAGGCAATAGAAAACCTGCTGACCCCATCGGCTGAAAGAGATTCTCCAACCTACCTGAGTACTATTTTTGGTATAGCGCCTCGAGTCTGTAATGACTTGGGTCGAGCAAGTTTACAGCTTGAAGAGGGTAGCCTGACCCTTTCAGGGGTAACACTTAGTAATGAACAGCGAGATGCCATTGCCGCTTATGTGAGTGACGCGGTATCTCCTGAGGTAACCGTTATAAATCGCTTGACTGTAGAGTCGCTTATTCCTGTAAGTGAGGATGGTAAATAATGAGGAATGGATTTTGGTGGATGTTTTGGCTGTTTGTCGCTGGCCTAATTATTGCAGCAATTCTAGGGTTTTTTAATGGCTTGCCCTGGCTGCTGGGTCAAATAGCCTTATGTTTAATTTTAGCTTCACTCTTAGGCATTTTCTTAGGCTGGCTTTTCGGCAGACTTTTTGGAGGCGGGGGTTGGCGAACCAAGTTTACCGACCTAGAGTCTCGCTTTAACCGCCAAAGCGGTGATTTAAACGGGCTCCGTTCTGATCTGGATGCGCGTAATCAAGCGTACGGCGACCTCGAATCACGTTTCTCGGGAACTCAGGCTGATTTGGAAGCCAGTCGTTTGGGTCGTGATGATCTAAAGCTCGAGCTTTCTTCTCGAACTGACCGCATGGCAGAGCTCGAGCAAAAAGTCCTTACCCTTGCAGATAAAGATGCTGAGATCGGGCGTTTGAATCTGCGATTGGGCGATTGGGACAAAGATAAGCAGCGTCTTGTTGGTCTAGAAACCGAGTTAGCTAGTTTAAAAACCAACTATGATAATCGACTAGGTCTTTTGCAAGCTGCTGAAAAACGAGCTACAGAGTTTGAAGGCAAACTGGGCAGCTTTGGTAGCCAGACAGCCGAAAAAGATAAAACCATTACTGATCTTAGAGCACGTCTTGATAAGGCAAGTAGTGATAAAGATCATGATTTACAACTGCGGATTGGTGAAATAGAAGGGCTTCGCAATAGTCTTGTTGAGCGCGATCGTCGTTTGACCTTACTCGAGGGTGAACTTGCCTCTAAGGGTACAGGCGGTGAAGACAAAGTTGTCGAACTGGAAAGCGATTTAGATGCTGTAAGAAATATGGTCAATGATCGCGACGCCCGCATTCTTGATTTAGAAGCTCAGCTAGCAAGTTTCCGTGCTTCAAGCAACAAGGCAGGAAATTTAGAGCTGCAATTGGGCAATCTAAAAACAGATTTGCAAGGTCGTACCAG
>JAHEBB010000496.1 GCA_024642575.1 Trueperaceae bacterium
TTGCGCCCCAGTAGCCAGAGAACATAATTCCAACTGCGCTCATAGGTGTAAGGTTTAGCAGTGTAGGGCTTGGCAGCTTTTTTCTCAGCCTTCACGTGTTCAGACTAACCTTTTTAAGTAATTCCTGTGTGAATCTGCAAGGATTTACACAGCGTTTAGCAGTTTAGAACAGTGAAATTCAGTTTGTCATCGTACAAGCTCAAAACAGAGATACCTACAACGCTTTTTCCCTGCCTCAGCTTGCGATATGCTGCAAGGGTGAATTTAGTAGACCGTTTTCAAGCGCATGACGAGCGGGCTTTGGCAAGAGCTATTAGTCTGGTAGAAAGAGGCTCAGCCGAAGGGCAAGACCTTCTTAGAACGTTACGAAAGACAAAAGGTAAGGCCGCCAGGGTTATTGGCATAACAGGTTCGCCAGGTAGTGGTAAAAGTACCCTGACCGACCAGCTTATTGGCGTTTCAAGAGCGCAGGATAAGCTGGTTGCCGTGGTAGCTGTTGACCCAACGAGCCCTTACTCGGGTGGCGCAATCTTAGGTGACCGCATCCGTATGATGCGCTGGCACAGTGACCCCAAGGTTTACATACGCTCGATGGCAACACGCGGACACCTGGGAGGGCTTGCTGCTGCGACTTTGCAAGTGCTTGCTCTATTAGAGGCGTATGGCTTTGATTATATTTTTATAGAAACGGTTGGCGTGGGTCAGTCAGAAGTGGATATTGTGCGCGTTGCTGATACGACTTTATTGGTACTTACCCCAGGTCAAGGGGATGGGGTGCAGGCGTTTAAAGCAGGCATTATGGAAATTGCCGATGTCTTTGCTATTAACAAATATGACTTGCCCGGTGGTCCTAGATTAAAGCGTGAAATTCAGGCAGCGCTCGAGCTTTCTCACCCTGAAGCAAACGGCTGGTGGCCCATCATTCAAGAAACTATTGCTGCCAAAGGGGAGTTTAGTCAGGAGCTTTTTGCCGCTTTAGAAAAGCACTATGGCTACTTGGAAAACTCAGGTTCGCTCGAGCGAAAACGCCTTGAGCGCAGCCGTTTTGAGATTTCGGCTCTCCTTACTGAGCAAGTCAGGTTGGCCTTAGTTGCCAAAGAAGATGAGTTTATCGAATCTGTGTTAAATGGAGAAATTAGTCCGCTCGAGGCTGCTAGGCAGTTGTTAGGCTAATTTGACTTCTTTACTTTCTTTGCCTGTTTCTCTCGCCTTAACAATCACAAAGGCAATGAGGGCAGCAACAAAGAAAATCAGCAAAACCCAGGCCAGGCTTTGTAATGTGCCGATGATCGTACGGTAAATCTCTAAAACCCAGCGTTCTGTATTAAGTACGATACTTTCGGTTTCTTCTAACCTTGGCGCTATGTATTTTTCAAGTTCCCAGATTCTGACTCCGCCCGAAATGCCCACAACATAAAGGGCAAAGACCAGGTAGCGCCACCAAACAATGCTAATTTCATCTTTGAGCACACGGTTCAAAATGGTGGTCACCGATTTTTGGAACAGTCGAATGACCAGGTAGGCCACAGCAGCAGCGATAACAAAAGTCATGATTAAGAGTAAGAAAAACATAAGACCTCCCATCAAGGATTTCCCATTTCCTAGCATAGCGCTGATTTTTTTTGGGCAGATGGGGCGCTTTCTGACAGTAATTGTCAGAGATTGCCTCTCCACGCTCTAGTCAGACCTGCCCCAATGGGCTAGCATAAGGCATGATTCGTGCCATTTACCCTGGAAGTTTTGACCCCATTCATAATGGTCATGTGGATATTATTAGGCGAGCGAGTAAGCTGTTTGATGAATTGACGGTTGCTGTTCTCAATAACCCCTATAAGCAAAATAAGTGGTTTGATAGTGAGGAAAGGCTCGAGCTTATTCAATCAGTTATTCAGGACTTACCAAATGTCAAAGCAGAGATTTTTGAAGGCCTACTGGTTAATTATGCGCGTGATAAAGGGGTTCAAGTTATTTTAAAGAGCCTGAGAAACGTTGGCGATTTTGAATATGAAGCTTCGATGGCACACATGAATCAGCATATGTTTGAGGGGGCTGAGACAAGCTTTTTACTCACCCGTCCCGAGTGGTCCTATCTTTCAAGTACCAGGGTCAAAGAAATTGTTAGTTACGGCGTTGACGTAAGCGATTTACTGCCAGAGGCTTCTTTACAGGCGTTAAAGAAAAAATTCGCTTAAGGTCTTTGAAATCAGCTACCAGATACTGATTGATAGGTGCTTTTTCCCTGACACATCCTTGGCAGAAAAGTCGTAAATAAGCAACAGAAATTCTAATCTTGAAGCGTTAGCATACATATCATGTTGTTTTATGAATTTGCGCCTAGTGGAAACCTGGGTTGGCTCGAGCTGATTGTCGGGCCCATGTTTAGTGGAAAGTCCGAAGAACTCATCCGCCGAGTAAACCGAGCGGTCATTGCCAAGCAAAAAGTGCAGGTCTTTAAACCTGCTATTGATGACCGTTATGACGCGGTTGCAGTAGCTTCGCATAATGGGCGCACCGTTGACGCAGTAGCTATCAAAGACGTTAACAATATCGAGCAGTGGCTCGAGCCTGACACACAGGTTGTCGCTATTGATGAAGGACAATTTTTAGGAGATGAACTGGTTCCTCTAGTGCTTGACCTTGCCGATGAGGGAAGGCGGGTTCTTATTGCCGGACTAGACCAGGATTTTCGTGGTGAACCTTTTGGCCCTATTCCTCAACTTTTAGCCCATGCAGAGTTTATTGAAAAACTAACCGCTATCTGTAAATGTGGTCGCCCTGCGACCAGAACTCAGCGGCTTATTGCCGGGCACCCTGCTCACTTTGATGACCCGATTATTCTGGTCGGTGCTTCAGAAAGCTATGAACCCCGCTGCCGTGTTTGCCATGATGTACCTAAAAAAGCTCGGGCTACGCCCCTCTTTACTGAAGGCATTCCTATGCCCAATTTACAAGCGGCATTAAAAGCTATCAAAGAATAGCTGGGCAAGGGAAGACATTGTCTTTTGTAAATGGCCCGTCTGGTAGATTAATTCTCAAAAGTAGAAATAAAGGCACTAAGTGAGTGGTGCAATATGTCGTGGAAATGCAACGTCTATATAAACAAAAACTGGGCGACCATTAAAGTCGCCCAGTTCCTTAGGAGGAAGGGGAATTAAACGTTAACGATTTCGGGTGTAGCTTTTTCTTCTTCGGCGACTTCATGTTTTTCAACACGCTCAACCCTAATAGATAAATTGGCAATCAATGCGCCAATAGCGCCGATAGCTGCAAGGGTTGGCATCAGCAAACCACCAACAACGCCTAGGGTTAAAGGAATTTCTAATAAGGTTTTGCCTTCTTCATTTTTAATGGTGATGCGGCGAATATTGCCTTCGCGAATAATCTCTTTGACTTTACCAACAATAGCTTCGCCATTCACTTTAAATTCTTCGGTTGTGACTTTTTCTTTTTTAACATCTTCGTGAGCGTGTTCGTGGCTAGTATCTTGCGTGGTTTCATGATTTACTTCAGACATAACTTACCTCTTTCTTTAATTTCTATGTACCTAGTCTAAAACTGAGCACAGTACCTGTCCTCATACAAAAGGGGGAGGGTAGTTTTTATACTCTTTCCGTTTAATTCCTTAAGGAATTAAATGCGATCTTTGATCGTTGAAAACAATACCAAACCCGATCTCAGCTGTAAGCTAGCGGGATGGAGCGGTATAAATCTCGGTAGAGTTTATTAAGCGTATTATCGGGTTTGGTATTAGTGCTAAACTCTTTTTGTGACAAGCGAAATAAAGGATTACAGTCCCAAAGATTTTTTGGCTAAGCAGGGTACCGATGTTGAAGCGCTCGAGTCTCGTTTTGAAGCTTCAATGCTGGCCTTTATGAAAAGTTTAGATAAGCTAGATGATAAGACCTTTTATCAGTCTAGTACCCTAGACAAATGGACACCGGCAG
>JAHEBB010000497.1 GCA_024642575.1 Trueperaceae bacterium
CATCCAAAGGTACTTTTGCTCGATGAACCCTTGTCAGCTCTTGATTTAAAACTACGTCATGCCATGCGCAGTGAGTTAAAAACCCTGCAACGGGAAACGGGTGTCACCTTTATTTTTGTTACCCATGACCAAGAAGAAGCCTTAACGATGAGTGACCGCATTGCCGTTATGAGCAATGGGTTGGTGCAACAAGTCGGCAGCCCCACCGAAATTTATGAATTACCTGTCAACCGCTTTGTTGCTGACTTTATTGGTCGCAGTAATTTTTTAGAGGGTCAGATTGCTGGGATAAAGGGTAATAAAGTTGAGGTGAGCGTGGCAGGGTCTAGGCTCGAGCTGGAAACCCCTGACCAGCACACCGTCGGTGAAGGCGTTACTCTGGTACTGCGCCCCGAAAAAATTGCACTAAAACCTTTACTAAATGGCGGCATCAATGGCAAGATTCTTGACACCATGTATCTGGGAACCGACACCAATTACACGATCAAACTAGATACTGGCCCCGAGCTTGAAGTCCGTGATCAAAATGGTCTAACAGGCTCCGCACGCTTTAAGGTAGGCGACGCCGTTTCTTTAGACATTGCCCCCAACGCTGCCAGGGTCATTCAAGGATGATGCGCTCAGCAAACGTCAAGCGCTGGTTAGGTTTAAGCCCTGCCTTAGCTGTCATTGGCCTATTTATGATTGTACCGATCATCATCGTAATTGTGTATTCGTTTTTGGCCAAAGACCCTTATGGGGGTGTCGAACCTCAGTTTTCCACCGAGGCCTATAAACAGCTTCTGTTTGAGCGTGATTTTGATGATACTCTGCTTTTTAGCACCGTCAATCTCAAAATTTTTTGGCGCTCCGTTTGGCTGGCGTTAGTCACCACCCTATTTAGTCTGGTCGCTGCTTTACCCGTCGCTTACTACATTGCCAGACAACCAGAAGGACGTAAAAACACCCTGGTACTCCTTGTCACTATTCCCTTTTGGACGAATTTGCTTATTCGTACCTACTGCTGGATTTTGATTCTCCGTGATACGGGGCTAATTAATGGCCTCCTTCAACGCTTAAACCTAATTGATAGCCCTATCACCTTGCTTTATACCAACGGTGCGGTGCTGCTTGGGCTGGTTTATAGCTATTTACCGTTTATGGTCTTACCCCTTTACGCCAGTATGGAAAAGCTTGACATGAAACTGCTCGAGGCTGCCCATGATCTTTATGCCAACCGCTGGCGCGTTTTTAGGCGAGTTTCCTTACCGCTTGCGCTCCCTGGAATTGTGGCAGGTTGCGTACTTGTTTTTATCCCGGCATTGGGTGCTTTTATTACACCTCAACTCTTAGGCGGCGGTAAAAACCTGATGTTAGGGAGTCTTATCCAAATGCAGTTTGGTGCCAGCCGCAACTGGCCTTTTGGCGCAGCTATGTCGCTCTTTCTCTTGGCCTTTGTCCTCATTGCCCTCGTTCTTTATGCACGTAGCCCTGCTCAGCGCGATGGGAATTTGATATGAATCCCCCTCAGTCCAGTAAAAAATCCCCCCTTTCTCAAAGGGTCGTCAGGGGGGATTTCAAAGTTGGGCATCTTCCTGGCTTTGGTGCCTGGACATTTCTGGTCTTTTTATATTTATACTTACCCCTCATCATCCTGATTATTTTTTCGTTTAACGCTAACCGCACCGTAACCATCTGGGAGGGCTTTTCACTTAACTGGTACGCTGAAGTCTTTAAAAGTGAGCCTATCAGGCGGGCTGCCCTCACAAGTTTATTGGTTGCCAGTATTGCCACGGTCGTTGCCACGGTCATTGCCACGTTAGCTGCGCTCACTCTGGTTAGGGGTGGCAAGTTTAAAGGCAAAAATCTTGCCTCAGCTACCCTTATGACGCCTCTTATGATTCCTGAAATTGTTACTGCGGTTGCAACTCTGGCTCTTTTTACAGCTATTGGGGCATCTCTTGGTATTGGCAAAGTGATTATCGCTCACTGCGTTTTTTGCATTCCTTTTGCCTACTTACCTATTTCAGCGCGCTTACAAAGCATGGATAGCAGCTTAGAGCAAGCCGCGCATGACCTTTACGCCAATGATTGGCGAACTTTTAGGCGCGTGACCTTACCTTTACTCATTCCAGGGATTTTATCGGGCGCAATTTTGGCCTTTATCATTTCGATGGATGACTTTATTATTACGCTATTTGTCGCTGAGGCAGGCACGACAACCTTGCCGCTTTACATTTATGGATTGGTTCGGGTAGGGGTTACACCTGAAGTTAATGCTATCTCGAGCCTTATGCTTGCTGTCTCTGTCATTTTTGTGCTTTTGTCTTTTATCATCGGTCGCAAGCAGTAAAGCTGAGTCAAACAGCTTTGTAGTATCTGCTTTAAACACGAGCAAAAACACAAAATCTTGAAATGCTACACTGCTTTTAAGGAGGCAAGAATGAAAAAACTATTGGCTTTATTGGTTCTCGTTATTATCCCTGGCGTATTGGCTCAAGGCGAATTGCATTTTTACAACTGGTCAGGCTACACCAGTGAAGAAATGCTGGCAAAATTCACCGAGGAAACGGGCATCAAAGTTGTTTTAGATACCTTTGACTCAAATGAAACCCTTTTGGCTAAACTCAAAAGTGGCAATACCGGCTATGATCTGGTCGTTCCTACCCATAACTTTGTACCCATCTTTTTACAAGAAGGCTTGCTCGAGCCCATCAACGCCAGCGAGATGGAAAACTATAAAAACCTTGACGCCCGCTGGCAAAACCCTGGCTGGGATCCTGGTAATGTTTACACTGTTCCCTGGCAGTGGGGAACCACTTCTTTTATTGTTGATACTGACATTTATGGTGGCGATATAGATACCTATAAAGTTCTTTTTGAACCCCCTACAGAACTGCAAGGCAAAATCAATATGTTTAACTCCTGGGATGAAGTGCTGCCTATGGCACTACGCTACCTAGGCTATGAAACTTGCACTACCGATACCGAAGCCTTTAGCAAAATGCTGGACATGCTCGAGGCCCAACGCCCTTATGTTAAGACCTATACTTCAGAAGGCATCTTAGACAGCATGATCGCAGGCGAATATGCCATGAGTACCTACTGGAATGGTGCCAGTATGCGTGTGCGTAATGAGCGCCCCAGTGCTCAGTATGCTTACCCAAAAGAGGGCGTATCTGGCTGGATGGATAACTTAGCTGTTGCCAAAGGCGCGCCTAACAAAGAGGCTGCCTTAACCTTTATTAACTGGTTCTTACAGCCCGAAAATGCTGCCATGGAATCTAACTTTGCGCGCTACGGCAATGGCGTTGTTGGTGCAGAAGCCTTTATGGATGAGCAGCTACAAACGGCTCCTGAAATCGTGCCACCTGCTGATGCAGATATTAAATTTGCACTGACTTGCCCACCCGAATATAACGATTTAGCAACCCGACTCTGGACAAGACTCAAGCAATAAACTAGCTTTTACGCAAAAGGACTGAGCCTCAATAAGCTCAGTCCTTTTGGTGCTGCCGATAGGTCAACCTAATTTAAGACAAGCCATGCTCAACAGCATATACCGCAGCTTGCGTACGGTCTCTTAGCTCGAGCCTCATCAATATATTAGATACATGGTTTTTGACGGTACCTTCACTTACCTTAAAGACTTTGGCAATTTCTTTATTGCTAGCCCCTTTAGCAAGTAAACTCAAAACCTCGAGCTCCCTGGTTGTTAGAGAGGGGTCAGGAACAGGCTTTTGCTCTGCTAAGCTTTCTCTTTTTTGTAAAGAACCTACTAGTTTTCCAGCAATTTCAGGCGCAAGTTGAAAAATACCTGCGTGAGCCAGCTTGATAGCTTGCACCAGATCTTTAGGGGGAATATCTTTCATAAGGTAACCGCAAGCACCCGCTAAAAGAGACTGGACAATAAACTCTTCGTCATCAAAGGTTGTGAGCATAATAATCTGGCATGAAGGCAGTT
>JAHEBB010000498.1 GCA_024642575.1 Trueperaceae bacterium
AAGCTTTGAGCGATGGTCGCTCGAGGCCCTTACAGCTACGCCTAAAACCTTACACCAAATTGCGACTGAAGTAGCTAATCATATCCCAAGTTATGAGTTTGGCTATCACATTCACGCCTCCACCCAGGCACACCTGATGCGCTATATTGCCAGAGGGCATGCACGTAGCCTCATTATCAACAATCATAAGCACTATCTAAAAGGAAACAAGGCCAAACTGTGATCATTAGCAAGGTAAGTACGCAAGATGCCCGCTTTCCTTTAAAAGATGGCGCAGGAACTGACGCCGTTCATAATCTGAATGTTTACTCGTATCCTGTCACCTATTTGCACACCCATTCAAAGCTTAAAGGCGTAGGCATTGCCCTTTTGCTTGGAGGTGGCAATGATCTTTGCTGCCAACTGATAGAAGCCCTCGCTGAGCCGCTTATTGGGCAAGATATAGAAGATCTTATGGCTGACTTTGGAAATCAGCTTAAAGCTATTGCCGATCACGCCCAGCTCCGCTGGCTTGGCCCGCATAAAGGCTTGGTGCATCTGGCACTTGCCTCTCTGGTCAATGCCTGTTTTGACTTATGGGCAAAAGCCAGAGGCGTTCCACTTTGGAAACTGCTCCTTGACCTATCAGCTGAGCAAGTTGTGGCTCTGCTTGATTTAAGCTATCTAGAGGATGTCCTTAGCAAAACTGATGCACTTAATTTAATCAAAGCAGAAACAGGCACAAGGGCTAAACGCGAAAGCATTTTGGATAAAAGCTACCCTGGCTACGACACATCGATTGGCTGGTTTGACTACTCCGATGAAAAAGTCAAAGAAAACATAAGCAAAGCAGTGGGTGCTGGTTTTAGCGCGATGAAGCTTAAAGTAGGCTCAAAAGACCCCGAACGCGACTTGCGTAGGGCTCATCTGGTGCGCGAAGCTGCTGGTGATGATGCTACGATTATGCTTGACTGTAATCAACAGTGGACGCTGCCACAGGCTCTTAATATGTGCCAGAAGCTTGCAGCCATTAATCCCTTCTGGATTGAAGAACCTACCCATCCTGATGATGTAGTTGCCCACCAAACCTTGGCCAAAGCCATTGCGCCTATGAAAATTGCTTGTGGGGAACATATTCCTAACCGAGTGCTGTTCAAAAATTTTATGCAGACAGAGGGCCTGTATTTTGTACAAGCTGACGCTACTCGCTTAGCTGGCGTTAGCGAATTTATTACGGTGAGTTTGCTTGCCAAAAAGTTTAAGCTACCCGTGGTGCCTCATGTCGGTGATATGGGTCAAATCCATCAGCATCTGGTACTTTTTAATCACATTGCTCTGGGGCATGAAGCACTGCTACTCGAGCACATTCCTCACTTGCGCGAGTATTTTGTGCATCCTGCCAAGGTTGAAGCTGGCGTTTATCAAACACCTCAAGAACCTGGCAGTAGTTGTGATTTGCTAAACCTTTGAGCTTGTCAATAGGTAAAAGGAATGCTACCTCGTTTGCTTAAATCAGTAATTCTTAAAATTTAATAGGAGACTTCTGATGTCATTTGATCCGTTTACTCAGGCCCAAGCCCACACCCTTAAACGCTCCACCCCTGCCGTTGACTTTTTCTCTGGAGCCCTTTTAGGTAATGGTGGTTTGGGCGTGGTCGTCACCACCCGTCCCGATGCCATTATGCTGCATCTGGGGCACAACAGTGTCTGGGACATACGTATTGATGAAAAACATGCCGAACACATTGGCACGTTCGCTGAAATTTTTGCCAAAGTAAAAGCTATTCCAGATACGCTTGCTGCACTTGAAGATGACCCCTGGTACAAGGCTTACACCGATTTGATGCAAGAAAACTACCGTGCCAACTACCCACGACCCTTTCCCTGTGGCACCCTCTTACTGGGGCTTGATCGCCGCCAGACTGAAGTTATTGGGCATGAACTTGAGGTTGCCACTGGCACCTGCCGAGTAGAGCTTAAGGAAAATCAATCTGAGGCACTTTGTTTTCTTGTTATATGGGTTGATCCAGAACGTGACCAGGTCTGGATGCGCTGCGAGGATACCCAAGGTAATCCTGTAACAAGCCCTTTTAAACGCTTAAGAGTGCTGCCCGATCCAAGCACGCCTGCCGAATTTCCGCGCTATCAGGTGCATGCAGAGGGCATCGGGTTTTGGCAACGCCTGCCCTGCCAAACCAGCGATGTGATCGGGCAAACGACAGCAGCTGAGTATTGGAGAGGGTTCAGTGCTGGCGGAACCACCGCTGATGGTGTTATTGCAGAGCACCCCAACGATCAAGCTGTTAGCGTGGCGGTCGCTGTTAGCAGCAAGCAAGAAATCTGGCAACCCAAGACCAGTTATGGCACACCGAGACAGATTGACCCGCTCGAGCGAGCCTTGCAAGGTGACGATCCGTTTGAGGGGACTGTCGTGCTTAGGCATGGCAAGGCTACCGACATTGCCCGCAAGCTTGCCGTTGCCAATGCAGATATGGCAACTTACACACAGACTGATGCTGCGCGCAAACAGCATTGGCAAGCCTACTGGCGCCTCGCCGGGATACGGCTTGAGGATACGCTCTTAGAGCGCACCTGGTATCACAATTTGTACTTCTTTGCCTGTGCAGTATCGGCAAAACACACCTGCCCAGGTCTCTTTGCCAACTGGAGCTACCGCGACATAGGTACAGCTTGGCACGGTGATTACCATATGAACTACAACACCCAACAACCGTTTTGGGTCTGTTTTTCAAGCAATCGGCTCGAGCAGCACCTCGCCTATGTCAAGCTCATTGACCACATTCTGCCAATCAGTGAGCAATGGGCTAAAAACTACTATGGTCTGCGGGGAGCCTATTTCCCACATTCGGCGTACCCAACCAAAATGAACATTATGCCTTACCCAGTACCCACCTGGGGCTGGGAAATTTGCGAGACTCCGTGGAGTGTTCAGAGCCTATGGTGGCATTTTCTTTACAGTCAGGATGTTGATTTCCTGCGCAACCGTGCCTACAAACCTATCCGCGCAGCAGTGCAGTTTTTGGTTGACTACATGCGCCGCCCTGAAGCATGGTGGGATGACCGCTATCACATCTATCCAACGGTATCCCCTGAGCTATATGGACTGACCCCAGGACTAGGCAAAAATTATGATTGTTTGGTGGATTTAACGCTAACAAAGTTTGTCTTTAAGGCATTTTTGCAGGCGGTAGGCATCCTCAATGTAGTTGCACAAGAAAACGAACTTGTGGAGCAAATCAAGGACATTTTGGCACATTTCCCCATCTATCCAACGGCTGATACCGCAGAGGGGCCAGTGTTTGTGAGTGTGCCCAGCGAAGACCCGCAGGTGGTCTACAATGTGCCTTCGAGTACGACGACCATCTTTCCTGGCGAAGAGCATGGCTTACATTCAAACCCAGCTACCTATGAACTGGCACTGCGCACCCTTCAACATCAGCAAAACGAGGGCGGTAATGACTTAGTCTTTCTTAATCTGCAGGCAGTCCGACTTGGAGTACTCGACATAGACAAATTCAAGCGTCAAATCGAATATTGTCTTTTGCCCAACGGCACCTGCACTGACATGGTACTTCAGACACACGGGCGTTACAGCGACGATTTACCGTTTGACTTTATGGCCCGAATGGGCATTTGGCTGGAAAACTTCGCTCTGCCTGCGGTCATAAACGAGTGTTTGATGCAGAGTTACACAGGGCAAATCTGGCTTTTCTCTAACTGGCCTCTGACCTCTGCTGCCGAATTTATCGATTTGCGCGCAGTGGGTGGGCACCTCATTAGTGCAGCCTGTCAGGATGGTCAGGTAAGCTATGTGCGCGTCAGAAGTGAGCGGGGGGGAAAGGTCTCGCTCTGGTCACCGTGGCAAGCTGATCTCTTGCTCGAGCGCGACCTTAAAAAAGGTGAAATTTGGGAATTACTAGGGCCTGAGTAATTGAATAAG
>JAHEBB010000499.1 GCA_024642575.1 Trueperaceae bacterium
TGAAGTTATCTATTTTGATGGGCTGAAGTGGTTTACTTTAGTGCCTGAGGCAAAGTCAGGCTTTATTACGAAACTTGTTCCCAAAGAGCGCATTAATGGTCTGGTCGGTGCAGGTAATTTATCACGTGAAGAAGCGCAGATGCTTATGAATGTGCTCGAGCCTAGAGGGGCCCTTGCCGTAACGGTCATGCCAAATCCACCAGTCAACTCACGATCGGTGGATGGTCTTGATGAATACTTACAAACGGCTCTTTATATTCAGCTAACCTTACCTACCGATATTGCCGCGTACACTCCACCTGCACAAAATCTTATTTGGGAAACACTGGCTCAAGGTAATCAGGCCGTTGGCGTAGATAAACCTCAATATGTGTTTATAAGTGACGAGTCCGAGTTTTTAAATATTTGGAATAAGGCTTACGGCTCACAATTGTCTGTACCTACCTTGCCTGACATCAATTTTAATCGTGAAACGCTACTTGCCGTATTTATGGGGCAAAAACCCTCAGGTGGTTACGGCATTAAGATTCAAGATGTGAGCCTTGATCAAAATGATGTTTATATCAATATGAATTTTACCGAGCCAGCACCTGGGGCACTTACAACGCAAGCTTTGACATCGCCTTGGATAATCTTGCGAATACTTCGTGGTGATATCAATGCTGCCTGGTTTAGAGACCCAACTAGCGGAGAACTGTTTGCAGTAGCGAGGCGCTAAAGCTTTTTTGCCCAGTGCTCCCTGGTAAGCCTATCTGTTTCAGCAAGGGTTTCCCAACTTAAGGGAGCTTGTTCAAGGTGCTCGAGCGTTTCTTCGAGTACCTTGGCAATGTCGGTATAGGCAATTTTACCGTCCATAAAGGCTTTAACTGCGATTTCATCTGCGGCGTTGAGGGCGCAAGGGGCGACACCTGCCATGTGTCCTGCGCGGTAGGCTAGGTTTAGGCAAGGAAAGCGGTTGTGATCGGGTTCGAAAAGTTCCCAGCTACCTTTAAGCTCGAGCGGCTTTAGCGGGATTTGAGGCCTTTCTGGGTACTCGAGTGCATAATGAATGGGAATACGCATATCATGGGGTCCAATTTGTGCTTTTAAATTACCATCTTTAAATCTGACCAAACTGTGTATTAGGGATTGAGGGTGAATAACCACCTCAATCTTTTCCAGGGGAATTTCAAACAGATAATGCGCCTCTAAAACCTCGAGCCCTTTGTTAAACAAGGTTGAAGAATCAATCGTAACTTTTGCCCCCATCGCCCAATTGGGGTGTTTCAGTGCTTGTGCGGGGCTAACTTTGCTTAAGTCCCTGGGCTCGAGGCGAAACGGCCCTCCTGAAGCTGTCAAGACAAGGCTTGCAATACTTTCTTTACTTTCCCCAACCAGACATTGAAAAAGTGCCGAGTGCTCACTATCTACTGGCGTAATACTTGCTCCATGTTTTCTTGCCTCTTGCCAAACTAAGGGGCCCGCTACCACCATGGCTTCCTTATTAGCTAGCGCCACATTTTGCCCAGCTCTAAGAGCTGCCACAGTTGAGCGTAAACCTGCGCTGCCTGAAATGGCAGCTACCACAACATCCGCCTCAATTTGAGCAGCCTCATCTAGCCCTTCTGGGCCAGAAACTAACTTTACACCCGCAGGTAAATGGGGTTTGATTTGGGTAACAATGCTTTCATCACAGGCAACAAGCCTGGGCTTAAATTCGTTTATTTGTTCGAGTAGTAGATCACTGTTTTTACCTGCGCCAAGGGCAGCAATCTGATAACCACGCCAGCGTGCAACATCTAAGGTCTGGGTACCTATAGAGCCTGTTGAACCTAAAATCGTAATTCGTTTCATATCTCCACCTTATCAGACTTTTGAAAATCAATAGCTAGGAAAAGGGGCTTGGAGCGATGGTTGTTAAGAGAGGAACCAAAGCTAAGGCTCGAGCCCTACTTTATAAGGGTTGCGTTTAACTTTTTTTCCGCTTTGAGCACGTATTAACGTTTGAAATTTTGCTTTAAACAGGTAGCCAATACTTAAAGGGGCAAATGAACCTAGTGAAACTTGGTAAACTAGGTAGGTATAAAGGAAAAAAGGAGCGAACTATGTTTGTCAAAGAATGGATGACCCCAAATCCACAAACGGCCAACAGCAAAACCCCTGTCATGGAAGCCATGCAAATTTTAAGAGATGGCGGTTTTCGGCGTTTACCCATCGTAGATGATGGAAAATTGGTCGGTATCGTAACCGATAAAGATCTGAAAGAAGCTTCGCCTTCAAAGGCGAATACCTTATCGGTTTATGAGCTGAATTATCTGCTAAGTAAGCTAACGGTTAAAGCTATCATGAAGTCACCTGTTTACACGGTTGAACCCAATGACCCAATTGAAAAAGCTGCCCTAATCATGGAAGAACATAAAGTAGGGGGCTTACCTGTTGTAGATAAAGGTGAAGTGGTTGGCCTAATTACAATTACAGATATGCTTTCAACCTTTATTGCCGTTTTAGGCTTAAAAGAAGGGGGCATCCGCGTAACGGTTGACTTGCCTGATGAGCCAGGGATACTCGGGCAGGTTGCAGAGGTTGCGCCGCCTTCAAATATCGTTGCCGTTGTCACTTCAGGGATTAAGAAAGGCCATAACCGAGAACTTGTTTTGCGCGTAATCGGCCCCGAAGCAGAAAAATTTCCTGAAAGGCTTAAAGCGAAAGGTATCAAGGTAACCGATAGTCAATGAGTCAAGACCCTGATTTTCAAAGGTTAAAAGATAGTGTAAGAGCAGGTAGGGTAAGTCATACTGGCTTTCTTGAGGCTGACAAGGCTGCTGAACTGGTAGCTAGGCTTCGGCAAGCAGACATTAGTGTAACCGTATCGGGAGGCTATCCTGGGGCTAATAGACGAATAGTTACGGTATTTCCGGAGACGATACCGGAGGCAACCACACCTCTTGCTGCGCTTTTCTTTCCAGATCTTGCCGAGGAGACAGGTCTAGTAGCAGGTTTAAGAAAGCAAATAGACGCATCTGAAATTGGCGATAGTTTAAAGCACCAGCAGGGCTTTGTTGTGATTGTGCTTGCCAAAGCTAAGGCTAGGCTTTCTGAGACGATTAATATTCAGGGTAGAGAGCTGAACTTTGAAGATTTAACGCTCGAGCATTTGGCAGGCTCGAGAAAGCGCCAACAAGTAATCGTACCGTCTCTTCGTGTAGACGCCCTGGGCGCTAAGGCTTTTAATGTGTCGCGCTCCTATTTTACTAAAGGGATTGCGGCAGGAAACGTTACGATAAATGGTAAACGTGCTGAAAAGTCGAGCAGTGCAGAAGCTGGTGATGAAATATATGCGCAAAGCATTGGCAGAATGTACCTGAACTCAGTTCAAGGTGAAACCAGAAGGGGCAACCTAAAGGTGTTAATAGATATAGAAAAGGCTTGAAATGAAACTCCCGAACCTAGATCAAGCTGAAAACCTATTAATTGAAGCTGAGCAACTAAACCCTGGCCCTTGGGTTGCACATGTTCGTAATGTGGCTCTGGCCGCCAAACTCATTGCCAGCAGACACCCTGACCTAGATGAAAAAGCGGTCTATATCATGGGACTTATGCATGATATAGGCCGCCGCGAAGGTCGCACGGGTATGAGACATACTTTAGATGGTTATTTGTTTATGCAAAAGCTAGGCTACGAAGATGCTGCACGAATATGCCTAACCCATTCATTTGCTTATAAAGACCCTCGCTCAGGCTTAGGTCGCTGGGATGTGAGCGAAGAAGAGTATCAGTTTGTAAAAGACTTTCTCTCATCTACGACGTTTACTCCATATGACCACCTGCTACAACTTTGTGACGCGATAGCGTTATCAGAAGGCATCTGCCTCATGGAAAAACGCCTGATGGACGCAGCCTTACGGCTTGGTATAAATGAAGTAACACCGCTGAAGTGGCAGGCTCTTTTTGAAAT
>JAHEBB010000500.1 GCA_024642575.1 Trueperaceae bacterium
CACGGGAAAAAAGACAATCGGGATGAGCGGGATGGCTAGAATAATCGGGAACTCGAGCAAGATGCCAAGAGTCACTGTTTGTCGATTGGGATAAGCAAGTTCCAGATAGTCGGGGGAGTCTAGTATGGGTTTATAAACCGCTTCACCAATAAAGAGGAAGGCTGTTGCAATGATGAAAAGTACACCCACAAGGATGGCGGTTTTTCTATGTGTATTCATTTTCCCTCTTTCTTTTAAGCAACCACAAATTCCTTTTGAAATTTATTTATGATCTGCGCGTATAGTGCTTGCAGGGAATAGAGCCTTTCTTTACCCCTTGTCCTACATCGTGTTTCCGCCCTTCTGTAAGTCATGACCAAAGACCAGTTTGATTTCTGGATAGTGTTCTTTAAAGGCAATAATGCGATCTAACTCAGCTTGTGCTTGCTCAAGATCACTCGAGTAGTAGCCTGGCCCGATCCCACTGTCAAATTGGTATAGGGTATTGCAGGCATCACCCGTCACAAGGATTTGTTCCTCAATCCCGTTGATGAAATAGAGCACATGCCCTTTGCTGTGCCCACTTGATGAGATGGCCCAGAGCGACCCATCGCCAAAAACATCTATGCTTTTGCCAAAGGGTGGTAAATCAATGCCCTCGGCAAAATCAATTTCATACAGCTCGTCAATACCCGCCAAATGATCGCCATGGATTAAAAACTTAAAATTTGGGTAACGTTCGCCCTTGCCCATGACATAAGGTATGTCTTTGGGTAAATCTAAAATCCCAGCCGTATGATCTGGATGTAAGTGAGTGAGCCAGACACCCTGAATTTGGATGTTTTCTTTGTCCAGAGTTGCGGCAATATGAGTATTAGGCTCCTGGCTGCCTTTACCTGACATCCTCTTGACCAAAAGTCCTTCCAAGCTGCCATAGGGATTGTGAGTATAGGATGCGTCTAGCCCAGCATCAATCAGGTACGCTCCTAACGCTTCATGTTGGATAACAGTGACGATGACGGGAAACTCAACCAGTTCATCTTCGATAGCCTGTGCCTGTTCGTGCTTCAAATTCATGATCGCTGATAATGGTGTTTGCATCTTGCCAGTTGAATAGGTTTGTAGGGTTATCGGTTTGGGATGCAAAAGAATGTCATCCCAATTGTTATAGGATGCTTCAGGCGCTGAGAATGAAAGTCTCTGAAGCGATGAAGACCGCCAGCTAATAACAAGAGGTATAAATGACAGTATCAGGAGGACACTGACAGCAAGCATGACTCTGTTTCGTCTTTTTATGTTCAGAAATCCACGGTTTTGTTTCATGGTATTCAGTCTCCCTATATTTAGGAATGGCTCGGACTAGCTCTTAAAACGGAAGTACTTCTGATAGCCTGTAGTCTTATTAACAATGGCTTCGATAGGTTGCCTCCAGAGATGGCTCGAGCCCTGTCTTCTTCAATCACAGCCCTGACTTCCTTTAGCTACTTAGGACGAGGCCATGTCCAGGCATACCAAGCTACTAAGCCTGTACATACAAGGTAGGCAACCGCCCAGACCGTTTCATAAGAAAGTGGCCACACGAACAGTGCTAGCCCTAAAAACCCAAGGTCAAATAAGGCAAAGAATGTGCCCAAGATACGGTTTGCCCAGCGGTTCGCTTTATCCCTCAACATGAGCGACAAGAAGATCATAAAGATTGGCACCACAAACAGGATGGACATACCTAGCAGTAGAGTGCTGGTGACTTCTACGGTTGAAGTGCCTGCTACCAAAGCTTGTAGCGCTACAGGATCGTGAAAGCGAGTCGAATCCCCTTGTAGACCGCTCAACATACGAGCAGCCCAAAGGGCAGAAAGGATGATTTTCACGTCTACATTGATAGCGCTTAAACTTTTGGAAACGCTTCGGGTTGAGATACTTCTTTGTTTGATTGTCATTGATTTCCTCCATCTTTTTAGTTGTGCACAGTGACCTGATTGGTTTTGTTGTTATCTACAGTAATGACGACATTGCCCTTTTTATGCCCTGCTTCAACATAGCGGTGCGCTTCAACCATTTCTTCTAAGGGATAGCGTCTATCAATTACTGCCCTTAAATGCCCTGCCTCAACAAGCTCTTTGACAAAAACCAAGTTCTCAGTTGTTTCTTTATAGTCCTCACTTATGGATACAAAAGTTCCGTCGGGCGTTAGGGCTTTCTTAGCCTTTGATTTGGAAAGTTTCCAAACAGCATCAACGATCAAATCGTAATGCTCACCGCTCTCGGTAAAATCCTCTTTGGTGTAATCGATGACTTTATCGGCACCGAGAGATGTCACCATGTCTAGATTCGCACCGCTACATACGCCCGTCACCGTTGCCTCAAAATATTTGGCAAGCTGCACCGCAAACGTGCCAACACTGCCAGATGCCCCGTAGATAAGCACATTCTGACCAGCTTGTATGTTCCCCTTATCTTTAAGCAGTGCCAAAGCAGCGATTGCCCCAGAGGGTACAGCAGCGGCTTCCTCGTAGCTCATGTTGTTTGGCTTGAGTGACAGTACGCTGTCTTCAGGCATACAGCGGTACTCAGCATAAGCGCCAAAGGCTATACCTGTCGAAGCAAATACCTGATCACCTGGCTTAAAGCGCGTTACGTTTTTGCCCACAGCTTCGACTTCGCCAGCTAGTTCAAAGCCAAGTATTTGCCTTTTGGGTCTAAAGAGACCATTGTAAATTCTTGCCAAAAAGGGGTCGGGCTTTCGCATTCGCCAGTCACCTGTTCTTACAGACGTTGCATGAATTTTAATCAGGACTTCATTGTCCTTTGGAACAGGCTTGGTGACCTCTTTCAAATGAAGCACTTCGGGTGAACCGTATCTTTCATAGACCATTGCTTTCATTGAGGCATCCTTCCTTAAAAATCTCTATCAATTCGTCATTGTTTATAGTCAGGCATACGAAAGTGCCCGATTTTCCCACCGTTCGACGTTGACACCTTTAAACAAAAGCCACAAGCATAAAAACAATTCCCCATAACCCGTATACAGATTAATTGTCGTAGCAAAGTTGGGGAAAAGAAAAAAGGTTAGAAAATCGATCAGGTAGCCAAAACAGCCGACCATCACCAAGACGCCCAGAATTTTGGGAATGAAGCCCGACTTGTAAACCAAGTAGCCAAGGGGTAAAAGCCATAAACCCCAAAAGAGGTAGGCAATCATCATGCCATGTTCGTGCAAGTCACGAAAAAGGGGTAGCAGTGCTTGTAATTGATCTGTGCCAAATATGCTCAAGCTGTCGCCACCCTTTAATAGGAGTAGCGCAGCAAATTGGTTGAGCTCATTGAGCATCGTTATAGGGACACTGACTAGAAAGAGTATAAGCATAAGCAAGGCATGGTTTTTGTTAACGGGTTTGAGCAATTTGTATAAAAGAAAAACCAGAACGACAAAAACTGCTTGAACGATAAGGTCATTTACAACGGTAAGACGAAAGAGTGACTCCGAAGCTAGGATGTTATTGGCTGTTGTTGCGGCATCGTCAGGCTCAATGAGGCTCATACAAAAGAGGTTAGCAGGCACTAACAAGACCCAAGGGATAAGATAAAGCAATCCCGCTAGTCTGGCTGTTCTATTAATTGAATTCGTTTTATCTGCGGAGTTCATCGTTTTTTCTCCTTTTACCAATCCGAGACGGGCGAATTCTTACAATAATTTTGCTAACGGGTGTATTCGCATCAGTCCCTAAAGGTGGTTTCCAGGGTTTGAATAATGCTTACCCTTTATCATCAAGCAGAGGCGTCTTTTCTTAGCACCAGAACAAAATAGAAAAGGGACAAAATCACAGCCACGGGCAGCATTAAAAAGTTTTCCCACCTGCTCGAGGACGCAGCGTTGGCAAAAGCACTCAGTCCGAATAAGGCAGCAAGTAAGAAGAGCAACGCCGAAATCACTTTAGGTCGCTTGATGAGTTTAAC
>JAHEBB010000102.1 GCA_024642575.1 Trueperaceae bacterium
AGCAAACCCCTAATGACTGGCGCGAAAGCATGTATTACCGCTACTGGATGCACAAAGCCCATCACAATGTTTATGCGCACTATGGCATCAGAACCCACCGCTATAAGCTTATTTATTACTATTCCGATGCTCTGGGGCAAGCTGGGGCGATAGATGAAACCTACGCGCCTGAATGGGAACTTTTTGATTTAGACAAAGACCCTTATGAACTTAACAATGTTTACTATGACCCTGCATACGCAGAAACAGTGACTGAGCTTAGTAAAGAGCTCGAGCGTCTTCAGTTCGATTTAGGTGATACGCCTTATAAGCTAGCTCGAGCTTGAGAGGTTATACCAAGATGAAAGGATAATGGCGAAGTACGAAGGAATCATTATTCTTTCAATCATGGATTGTACGCTCCTAGGTGGGTAGTTACGGTTCCCCTGCCTTTTCAGTTTAGGTTTACACCCAAACGTTCTACTTTAGTAAAAGATTTAAGGGATAATAAGCTGAATAAGTAAGCTAATATTAAGCAAAATAATAAATCCTGCGATCAGCCAGGCAAGGTAGTTCATAGCGGGTCTATTGACCAAAGCACCCATAAGGCGTTTATCAGCGCTGAAGCGCACAAGAGGAACCAGCGTAAAGGGAAGCTGCAAGGACAAAATCACCTGCGATAAGACCAGAAGCGATAAAGGTCTAACACTTAATAGAATGGCTAGCATCGCGGGCAGCATAGTAGCCAATCGGGTAAGTAAGCGTAAAGATACTCGGTTGATATGAGCTCTGCCAAAAAAACCTTCAAGCACAATTTGACCCGCTAAGGTGCCCGTTGTCGAGCTTGCTAAACCTGAGGCCAAAAGACCAACCCCAAAAGCAGTTGCCGCAGCATTACCGAGAAGGGGTTTTAGGGTCAGGTAGGCTTGAGAAATATCTGAAACGATATCTGTACCACCAAAAAAGGTTGCGGCTGCCATAACAAGAATGGCACCATTGATAAGCCAGGCTACGCCTAAAGAGATAACAGTGTCTATTACATTTAGTCTCAAAATGCGTTTGCGGTTTTCTTGATTGGCACCTAGCCTAGTTAAAACACTTGAGGAGTGCAAAAACAGATTATGAGGCATGATGGTAGCACCTAAAATGCCAATGGCAATAAAAAGTGCATTGCCACTAAAAATTGTCGCGTCCGGAACAAAAGCGCGAAAGGCAACAGTACTTGGGTTGGGGTGTGAGAGAAAAATTTCAAGTAAATATACGATACCTATGGTTGCTACGAACACCAAAATAAAACTTTCGACCCAGCGGTAAGAGTGATGGCCTAACCAGAGAATTAAGAGCACATCTATAAAGGTGAGTAGAAGTGCCACAAGTAAGGGAATACCAAAAAGCAAATTAAGAGCAATGGCAACCCCAAGAAATTCGGCTAAATCAGTTGCCATCATGGCGACTACGGCACTGCCTAAAAGAAGGTAACGGGTTCGTTTTTGATAGCGCTCGCGCATAAGCTGAGCGAGATCTCGACCTGTTGCAATGCCCAGTTTGGCAGCTAAAACTTGCACAAGCATTGCCATAGCACTTGATAAGGTTACAATCCAAAGCAGACCATAGCCATAACGACTGCCAGCCTCGAGCGAGGTAGCCCAGTTACCTGGGTCCATATAACCAACGGAGACCAAAACTGCAGGGCCAAAATAAAACCAGAAAGGTCTGCGTTTTAACTTCACATTATCAGCCTACCCTGAAAGATTCGGGACAGACATACTTCAGCTATACAGCATTGATAAAAGTGCAAAGGGTTTCTATACATTATAAGTCATTAGGATTTACTTTAGGCGCTAAATTTGCTTGTTAAGGTTTGAGAATGAGAGGTTACATTGCTAGCTTCACCTAATTTTGTTCAATGTAGGTTTCCAATTGGTGTGTAGGTGACCAGATAATATAGTCTTTCCAATTTTTATTGATAAACATTCGAGCGTTTAATCTGAATTCGTTTTCACTCGTCATTCCAGCGAATGCTGGAATCCATAGCCTAGAATGCCGAAACCTGCATTTGTAATTCTCAAATAATTTTAGCAAGACTATACCAAGTATAAAAAAGGAGCAGGGTGCTTTTAGCACCCTGCTAAGGGAGAGGAGAATGAAGAAAAGGTAAGGCTTAGTTGCTTGAAGGAGCAGTTGGATCTGCTTGAGCCAGGGGAACAATTTCAAGGGTAACATCAAGCTGTTTAACTTGACCATCAGAACTAACAGTAAGATGAACAGTATCCCCAGGATTCATACTAAAGACTAAGTTCTGGAGTTGCTGGGTTGAACTAATGTCGGTACCATTCACCTGGGTAATTACGTCACCCCCTGCAGGTACACTTTGGCCATCAATCGTGACACTAAAGTCACTGGCTTTAAGCCCAGCTTTTTGAGCAGGACTGCCGTCTTGTACCGCAACCACTAAGGCACCCTGGTCAGGCATATGTAAAGTGGCTCTGACATTCTCAGGGTAACTGCTGACATCAGCAATCTGGGCACCCAGTCGGGCTTTAGAACTGTAGACATCATGCACCCCACCTTTTTCAAGATCAGCCAAATTGTCTTTTAAGTAATTGCTGGGAATGGCAAAACCTACACCTAAGAAACCGCGTTGACCTGTGGCGTCAACACTGGGGATGATGGCCGTGTTGATACCAATGAGTTCCCCTTGAGAGTTAAGCAAAGGACCCCCTGAGTTGCCAGGGTTAATCGCGGCATCGGTTTGTACCATGGAAATATTAAACTGACCAATGGAGGGCATATCTCTACCTAAAGCTGAAACAATACCGGTGGTAACCGTTGATTGCAAGCCAAAGGGGTTACCAATAGCAATAACTTTCTCGCCGACTTTAATCTCATCTGAATTGGCTAGCGGGATAGCTTTAATGCCTGAAGGCAAGTCACTTGCTTGTTCTAGCTCGAGCAGGGCCATGTCATAAGAAGGGTTAACCCCAATGACTTTGACAGGGATTTGTTTATCTTGACTACCGGCAAAGGTAACAGACAGTTTTGAACCTTCAGCTAAAGTGATGGAATTTGCTTCTAAGGCATCTTTAACTACGTGAAAATTGGTGATAATGCGACCTTTTGCATCTATGACAAAACCGCTCCCTGCACCATGCTGGGTTTGTTCTTGAGGTTGAGCATCTTGAGGCAGATTAAAGAACTGTCTGAATTGTGGGGGAACATTATCATAGGCACTGACTGCTTGACCTTTAATCTCCACATTAACCGCAACCACGCTTGGGCCATAGAGGTCATTGACTGAGATGGTATTTTCTTCATCTTGCAAGAAGGCAGTGTTTTGATTGAGTGGTTTAATGGTTGTTGCGCTTTGGGCTTGAGCTACGGACAGGCTTGGGCTTGCATGTTCATTCCACAGGTAGCCGCCTGCAAACAGCATCACTGCTAGTCCTATATTTATTACTAGGTTCCTGATTTTCATGGGTACTCCTTTAAAAACGTCCATTCTTGAACGTTGCAAAGCTAAAGATAAAGCCATAGTGGAAGAAAATACATGATTTAAATCAATTTTCCTAAGATGATGATTAGAATGACATAAAGCTCAGCTTAAGGCTTACGTGATAAACTTCACACTAATGAAGCCAGAGAAACCAGAGACCATTCCAGAAACTGTCTGGCAAATTATTCAAACCTATAGCGAGCCTATGGCACTGGGTCTGGGTCAATTGCTTTGGCAGCCAGGGGATTTAAGGGCAAACTATTGCTATATCGTGACTAAAGGTCTACTCAGGCTTTTTCATGATACAAGTAGCGGAAAAGCTGTTACACTCCTGGCGATTAGCCCTGGAGGTATACTTGGGCATCATCACAATCCAAAAATAAAAACCCATGTGACAGGGGCAGAGGCCATCACCAATAGCCAGGTTATGGTTTTTCCAAGTGACAGGCTCGAGTCTTTACTCAAGCAAACAGATGATCTTAGCAGAGCCTTTACCTTATGGTTTAGAAACCTCATGTTTCAGCAACTTTCAGAAACCAATACCCGTTTAGAGCTCGAGCATGATAGTGCCAAGGTAAAAGTCGCTCATATCTTACTTGCACTTGATCGTCAGGGTTACCTAGACCGCATTGACCGCCAGCATATTGCTGATCTGGCAAACTTAAGCGTAGAAACCACCGTGCGCACGATTTCACAACTTCTTAGAGAAGGAATTTTAAAAGACAGTCATTTTACGGTTCTATCTGAACCTGAGCGGCTTGCATTAGCAGATTTGCTCGAGCCTTATGAACCTACGGAGTTGCCTTATAGTTAATACCCATTTGATTTATGAAGTTTTATGACATCTATAAATCCGACCAAGCAGCCTTGAATAAAAGAGTCTTAAGCCAAAAGAGAAAAGTAGTTATAAATTGCAATCTTAGCCATCATAGACGCTTTCGTTGCTTTGTATGTTTGTGGAGTTAAGTCAAAGTAGAACAGTTTTTTAATAAGACCAAGTTGATCTGATATGAACACTCATAAATTTCACATCAAACTTGATTTGCGTCATTCTCCAAACCTTTTTGAGTCTTTATGCTAATGAAAGCAGCCTAAAGGAGGCTGAGTATGTGCTTCAAAGTCTCATCGCTACCTACCAAACCGTACAAGATTTAGAGGATGCGGTGGCTACTCTGGCAGCTAGCACCTTTCCTATTGAACAGATATCTGTTATTGCTCGAGATTTGGATAGTCATACGCAGGTTCACGGATTTGCGACTTCTGGCTTTCTAAATCGAACCCCCTTAGGTGCCGAAACCTGGTTTGAAGGGGTGTTTAGCATGCTTATTGGAGCGGCGTTTATCTGGCTACCAAGGTTTGGGCAAATCGTTGTTGCAGGTCCCTTATCAGATAGTTTACAAAAAGAATTTTCCAAGAAAAATGCAGATTCCATAGAACATCCCTTAGGGAGCCTAATTCAATGGGGCATACCCTTAAAAAATATTCTTTTTTACGAAGCTAGTATTCAAAAAGGTGACTTTCTCCTGCTGATACAAGGAGGTCATGAGCAAGTAAAAGAAACCGAGCACTTAATCCTTACAACCAATAAGGGGGCTTTTAATTTGTACGGATTGCTAACAGGCTAAATGTGGTGTGGGCCTTTCTATTGGGTTCTTTTTGATAATTCTTGCATTAACTCGAGCTGCAATTCCTGAATTTCTAAAAGGCGCTGCCACTGATGGGTTAAAAGATGGTCAAGTTTTTCATGCAAAAGCCTGACTTCTAGCTCAGCTTTAAGGTTGGTGCGGTAATCACTCTCACTTCTTAATCTGTCTTTAGCCTCTTGACGGTTTTGACTCATCATAATGACCGGGGCTTGTAAGGCTGCCAAACAAGAGAGCATAAGGTTGAGTAAAATAAAGGGATAAGGGTCAAAGGGCTTATAGAGTAAAACCAGAGAATTGATAAGAATCCAAAAAAAGATAAAAACCCCAAAGCCAATAATAAAGCGCCAGGAGCCGCCAAAACTGGCAACGCTATCTGCAATGCGCTGACCTGTCGTGAGTTTCTCACCAAAACGTTCGTTTAAGTTTTCTGCTAAAAGCTCTTGGGCTTTGATACTTTCAACCACTTCGGCCTCGAGCGTATCAAGCTCGCCTTTATCAGACTCGAGCATTTCTTTAACATAAAGACTGCGAAAATGAGCCAAATCATCACGGCAAATGCTGTCAGTTGCTGTCCAATCTGGGTAATCACGCTGAATAAGGTTGACAAGGCTCGGGCGAAGTAAACTCCCTGGAATCAGGTCTTCAGGTTTATGCTCGAGCTTGCAGATAGGACACTCTGTCACGATTTGCCGCCTTCTCTAGGTGTAAAAATCTATCCCTAGCCTTTTTATACTATTAAGGCACGCAGAAAATAAAGCCCGCAAGATCAGCTCAACTTGCTAAGAACGCGTAGCGGCAAGCTGAAGTCTAGGGTGTTGCGCGAGTTCAGAAGCGGTATCCTTTAAAAAAGCAAAGGTACCCAGCACAATGTTTTTTTCTTCAAGCTTGTCTTTTACCTGAGGGTCGGTAAGGCTCTTAAGCTCGAGCTCACGGTAAGCATAGCCATCTGCCTCGGTATCGTTATAACCAGGGTGACAAACCAGCTCAGTCAGACCTTCTGGCAGCGCTTCTAAGATAGCAAGAAGTTGAGGAACCGTAGCCCTGACATTGTGAAAGCTATAGTCAAAGTGGTCAGGTGAAGGTAAAGCACGGTCAAAAATATGACGGTGCCGCTTTAAGGGGTAGCGTTTAAACAAAGAAGGCGCAATGGTTTTTTGCAGGCTTCCCCAACTGGCAAACTGCTCTTCAAAACGGCTATAAAGATAGCGGCCGCCTTGCCTTACGGGCAGACCATGCCTATCAGCAATATCCAAAATAGCCTCGCGGCTCTCAGCGCTTAAAGAGCAAATAAGCTGATGCGAGTCGAGGTGGTCGGGCAAGCAACCTGCAAAGTCAGTAAAGCGCTCGAACTGAGCCAAAAATTCAGCTTTAATATCTTCAGGTCGCCAGTGATGGTAGAGGCTTAGGCCTCTTGCCAGACTTACAAACTCACCATTACTCCGAACTAGGCTGGGCACTTCTTTGGCGCTTAAAAGAGGTTCACCGTAAGTAAGGTTAAAGTGCAGGCCAAGCCCTAAAGAGGGCGCTTCTGCTTGAGCAAGCCTGATACCTTCCTTAGAGCTTGAGCTATTAACTATGGCGGTGCTCGAGCTAACAATGCCCTTGAAATGCGCTTCTAAAATGCCTCTATTGGTTCCTTTTGACATGCCAAGGTCATCGGCATTAACAATTAATTGTTTTTGCATAGGGATTGAAAACTTAAAACCTTTCCACAACGTATTGCACCTTCAGAAGTCATCTGACCTTGCCAGCTTTGGTCGAGACGGAAAGGGGAGTAAAAGCAAAGAAACTACGGTAGTGCAAGGTCTCCTGGACAGGCAATTAGCCAAGCTTTATCTTTCCGTCAAGGGTTTCAGCATTGTGAAACCGTAGTTTAAAGCTTAACACTTGCTGATTAGAAAACTCAGAGCGTTTAAACCTCAGGCCAAGCATACCTAAACCAAGTGCCTGTGCCTCTTTTTCTAAAGGCGCTTTATCATCTAGTTGATACTGAAGGGTAAAGGCTTGACTTGCTTCAATAATCAGATCCTTACCCTTGGGCAATGTTTCAAAGGGGGTTTCGGTTCGCCAGTGCCAGGTTTTGGCCTTGGGAGTTTGAAACTTATAGCGTTTTTTAACGCTTTCTAAAAGCTCAAGCGGTTCGCCTTTTTCAAGCGCATAGAGCAACTTTAAAAACTCGGCATGTGCCCAAACCAGGGGCATGGCACTTCCTGAAGGTTTACCAGGATAAAGCAAGTGTTCTGGAAGGGGATCACTCTCCCAGATTTGCTCAGGGATGAGCCCACCAGGACCCGTCATATTAATCATGGCGCTTAGATAAGGGTTGGGGTCTTTGCCTTCTTGCAGTGCAAAGTGACCTCTTTCCCCCGTAAGTAGCGGCCAGGCGCGACCCCTGCCCGTACCGTCAAAAGGACGACCGTCTTCATGTTCGCCGTAACCATCCTGATTGTAGCGGTAAAAACTTACGCCACTAGGGGTATCCACTTTTAAAAGCATTTCGGCAACTTTGAGGGTATTTTGCATTTTGGGGTCCTTGGCAGCTCTTAAGCCGAGCCGCGAAAGGTACAAAAAGTCCATGCTGATAAGGGCGTCAACGTTAAGACTTTCATCCACTCGGTTACGCACTTCAATACGCCCGAGTAAACCGCCTTCGGCTAAAGCTGGCGCGATGCGCACATAATAGCCTTCGACGTTGGCCTCATCTTCCAAGCCACCTTCATCAGTATAGGTCCAGTCTTCAATACGTTCATTCCAGTAGTCAGCCAGAGATAAAACGTAAGCCCTATCCTCTTTAGCCAAAAAGCTCGAGCCTGCTACCAGTGCAGCTACGATAACAGCTAAGGTAAAGGGGCTTGCCCCCGCATTTTCTTCCCAGCGGTCTTGGGGGCTTATAGGGCCATGCTGTGCCAGATACGCGGTGGCGCTTGTAACCATAGCGTCTACGCCCTGAAGGTTGCCGAGCGCTTTGAGTTCTTTAAGTTTGGCGGCAAGCAAAATAGGGAATCCTGCTTCATCAAGCTGTATGCCCGTCCAGTAAGCGCGTCCATTAGGAAACATGTTTTGCGACCAGTGACCGTCTTTTTGCTGGGTGGCAATCAAGTAAGCGAGCATGCGCTGAGTATCTTGAACCTGACCTGCAGCTAATAGACCTAAACCTGCTTCAACCGCGTCACGTGCCCAGACCAAGTGGTAGCCACCAATATCATCGTGACTGCTGCCCCAAGGGATGCTTAAGCTTGCCACCACTGCGCCAGGAAAACTTTTGTCTTCGTGTACCTTTAAAACAGTTGCAGAAAGATAAGCTTCGCGTTTGAGTTCGGGCTTGCTGTCGGGGAGTTTTAAGCTCTTGCCCCAGTCTTGCCAGCCTTTGATAAAGCGCTCACGAATGGGGGCAAAGCCCTCAGCTAAGCTCGAGCGTGCCCTGGTTCTAGCGCCTTCTTTAGTGCTGGCAAAGCCCAGGGCCAAAACACCTTCAGGCTCAGCTAACTCTGCCATTAAGGCAACATTGCCGTGTTCGGCAAGGTCATATTCCCAGCTCATTTGCCCGTGCTCATGGAAATCACTCCAACCATCAGAAGCGCCTACATAACCTGCGCTCGAGCGTTCAAAGCTACTATTTGACATGAGGCAAAGGTAGTCAGAGCCGCCAACCGCACAAAGGGCATCAGCTTCAGTCCAGGCCGTATTGTCACTGCTTTTGGGACCCAGGTGAGGTGCTAACAGCGGAAAAAGTTTAAAGCCTTCGCCTTTAAGGACGTAATGAATCAGTAAAGTATCCCTTTCGGGGTCGCAGACAATGTCTAAACTTAAGGTGTAACCTTCTCCCTGGTGAACAATGGTTGGTAAAGGGATATATGGTTCAGGCAGGCTAATGCTGTAGCGATTGACGCGTTTGACTTCATACCAGCTGCCTTCTTTGGCAACCATAAAGCCAAGATCACGAATTTGTGGCTCACCCGTAGACGGATAGTAAACTTCATTAATAATGCCATAACCAAGCGTTACCCAGATGCGGCTTGGTCCTAGCGCAGTACTAACACTATCTTTGGCGCTAGATGACCAAGTAGGAGGGATGCCTGGTTGTCCATGTGCATTCATAAAACCTCGTTAATCAATTAAATTCTGAGGCCAGGCAATAAAACAGAGCCAGGCTAAAGCCATAAAAGAAAAGCTTAAAAGCAGGAATATAGCATCAAGTTGCCGATGATTTCCTATAAAACAAAAGCCTAAAATGAGTACGCTGCTCAAAGCAAAAAAGCTTCCTAGACTATAAAGCACTCTGATTTGTTTAAGAGGCAGGTGACTTAGACTTTTAGCCGCCATGACTAAAATCTGGGTAATCGGTCATAGCGCCGTCAACAAAAACACTGGTACCCGTCAGATAACTGGCAAAGTCTGATGCCAAAAGAACTGCCATCTTGCCAATTTCTTCAGCTTTACCCATGCGGTTCAAGGGGATTTTCTCAAGTAAATCTTTAAGAGTATCAGGATTGCTCCAGACATCTTGATTGATAGGCGTTTGAATAGCACCAGGTGCTAAGGATAAGACCCGAACCCCGTAAGGTGCTGCTTCTTGGGCAAGGGTTTTGCTTAGCATACCTAAAGCAGCTTTGGCTGCCGTATAAGCGCTGTAGCCTGACCAGGCAATTACCTCATGCACTGACGTGATATTAATAATCACTCCAGACTTTTGCGCCGTCATGCGTTTTAAGGCTTCACTGGCGCAACTAAATGCCCCGATTAAATCAATCTCAATGACTTTTCGCCAGGCATCTAAATCAGCTTCCCAGCTCATCATTCGTTTGCCATCGATACCTGCATTATTAACCAAGATATCAATACCACCCCAGCTATCATCTAGCTGTTTAAACATGGCTTTTACCTGTTCTGGATTAGACACATCGGCCTGAATCGTTATAGCTTCGCTTTTTTTATCAATGGTCTCTTTGACTGCTTCAGCAGCTTCTGGGTGCACAATATAATTCACCGCGACTTTAGCGCCTGCCTCAGCCAGTGAAAGGGCAATGCCTTGACCAATACCTGAATTGGCACCTGTTACCAGAGCACGTTTTCCTTTAAGACTTATATTCATCATTTATTCTCGTTTCAAAAGGAGGGACTGTCCAAATTATCTGAACAGTCCAAGTTATTAGAATTTCATACCTTTTTGCCGTAAATCCACTTGGCTTTATTTCAACTTGCGTTTTATATACGAATCTGAAGCATAAAGGGCGCTAGACATTCTTATGTCAAACGGGGATTAGAGTTGTCTAACTCGCATTTATGAACGTTTAGAAAATAATCTTCCTAGTAAAAAAGCACCCCCAGCCATAGCCGCAGTTTCAATTTGGCCTTTGTGCTCGCCGGCAAACTGTAAAACTTTTTGGGCTTTGGGTGAAACATTTTGTGCAATATGAGATTCAGTGTCTTTAAGCATTTGGGTAAGACTGTTAGGGTTTAAGCCTTGTTGCTGTTTGGCTTGACCCATGGCACCCATAACCATAGGGGCAAGCATGGGTAAAAGCTGTTGAATTTGACTGGCAGGTAAACCAGAATTAGCAGCAATTTGATCTATAGTTGCCTGATTGCTGGTAATTTTTTGCATAAGACCTGAAGGTAATGTAGCTTGAACTGGCTGAGCTTGACTTGGATTTGTGGTCTGGTTTGCATTATTAGCAACCTGACTTATAGCATTATGCAGGTCTTGGGCGGCTTGAGGGGAGCTGCTAGCATGTTGAGACATACCTGATAAGAGGCTAGGTAAGCTATGGGCAATGGCTTCTTGGGTAGTACTTGCATCTAAGCCAAGTTGCTTACTTATGGTTTGTAGGTTGCTACCATTAAGTTGTTGACCAATCATATCTAAAAGGACTGACATAAGATTCTCCAGAATAAAGAGAGTTTTTATTAACGTGGGCTTTCGTCGGAAGAAGGCGAAGCTTTTGTTACTCGCTTTCGTCATAGAGCATATGCCTGTCTAGACGTTTCAGGAATGATTTAAATCAAGTTTGGTGAGTGGTTTATGAGTTTTGTTGCATTTCCACTTTAGATTAAACCACTAAACATGATGTATCTGAATTCAGCAATCCATAAGGCAAGCTAATGCGAGCTTATGAGAATCATAGGGCAAGTCAAAACGAACACGCTAAGTTTTTTTGCAATGATTCCTGGAGCTGCCATCAATATGAAAGTCATTCTAAAATTATGCGATAAGAGTAGATAACGTTTTCTGCGAAACCTTTGCTAGAGGGGTTGCTGACTTCACTAGGAATGGCGAATGAAGGCGCGTTAAGAATAAACCTTTACTGTTTATCTATAAACGTTTTATCAGCTTGCTGTTTCTACAATTCACCCTCTAACAAGTCGAGAAATTCAGGCTCAATATCTTTGCCTTCGGCAAGGGCCGCCAGTAAGCGGCCCCCTACAGCAGCAGGAGCAAAGACCAGATCGGCCCTGGCACGTTTTAAACGAGGAATGTGTTCTGGCGTTTCAGCAAGTGCCAAAACTCTTACCTCTGGATTAAGATCTTTGGCGGTTAGGGCAACCATGGCATTGTCGGCATCATTTTCAGAGGCGGCAATGACTAGCTTGGCTTTTTTAATGCCTGCTTGCTCTAAAACAGAATCTTCGCTGGCATCCCCATAAATTGTAGCTTCTGAAGCCTCCAGGGTTCCTGGAAGAATTCTTATAAATTTGCGTTTGAGTCGTGATAGCTCGAGCGCAGTGTTTTCTGCAATGGATCCGTCACCTATTAAAATAACATGGTCAACAAGGGTCATAAAGGCTCCTTTGGGGTCTAAGATGCGGCGTAAATTATTAGATACTGCAGTACCAAAAACGGTGGCTGCGGTCGTGGCAAAAACACCTAGGCCAAGTATAATCACCGTTAAGGTAAACATACGCGTTTCAATCGTTACAGGTGTAATATCACCAAAGCCAACTGTGGTCAGGGTAACAACGGCATAATAAAAAGAGGTGGGTAAGTCTGTAATTTCAGGCTTAAAGCCTTTGCCTGAAAAATAGGTGCCAAGGGTGGCGTAGCCGATCACAGCCACCAGACTTACAATAGCAATAAGCAAATTGACCTTGATTTCTTGTTTATAAAAAATACGGTGGCTAGCAATAAGCACAATTAGGACAGCTAAAATGGGGCCAGCGAGTAAGAGTGTTTTACCACCATGTCCTTGTACAAGATTTGCCGCCAGCATGGTTATAAGTAAGAGAATACTAAAGGCCCAAGAACTTCTAAAGCGTAAAAACAGGCCACTAGCCGCAATCACCAGGGCGATGCCAAAGCCAAGCTGTGCGCTTCGACCCAAGGCCGAAAAGCCTTCGGTTAAGGTTTCATCTATAGGAATCAGTGGCCCTTGGTTAGAAATGGTTTTTAGGATACCTAGTCCAAAAAAGACATTGACCATACCTATAAGCCCAATAAGGCAGCCTAAAATAATGGGCGTGCTCATGGGCAAAAATTTGAGATAGGGTTTAAGTCGCTGCAAGCTTATAGACAATCTTGAATGTGAAGCAGATTGTGAGTCACCATCCTGACTATAAAGCATATTGATAAGAAGCACTTAAGATAATAACCATCAGAGGGGTTTTCTTTTGGGGAAGCCATAAGGGTTGGCGAAGATAAACGATAGCACTAAAATGCTCATAGGCACAAATCGGCCTAGTCTATACTGTAATCAGGCAGTATACTTGTGAGTATTTAGACTCTTAAAGGGCTTGATTTTCAGGCTTAAGTACCCGCGAAGGGTCGTTATCTTTAGTACGGATAGAAATATTAGTAATGGTATTTGAAGAAACCGTAAATCCATACTCGAGCAGCGCCCTATGACACTTATGCATGACTTTTGTCAGGGTAGCTCGGCGCTCATTAAAGCCTTTATCCATACTGACCCAGATGAATATTTCTAGATTCACTACGGTAGTTAAAAACTCAAGGATGATTCCACCTGCAGGTGGTTCAGCTAAAACCCCTTCGACACTTTGTGCCGTCTTGTTTAAGAGCTCGAGCGCTTCCATAGCGTCATCGCCATAGTCAATGCCAATGGTAAAACTATAGCGTCTTAGGTGGTCACGTGTGTAGTTGATAAGTGGATTGGTATAAATGGTCGCGTTAGGTAAGAAAATATCGCGACCATCTACTGCGCGAATATGGGTAGCACGTAAATCAATGTCTTTAACAATGCCCTGAAATCCTATGCACTCAATTAAATCACCTACCTCAAAGGGTCGGCTAAATGCCAGAAAAATGCCAGCCATAAAGTTCGTACCGATTTGTTGAAAGGCAAACCCTAAAACCAGTGCGATAATGCTGCCACTTGCCAAAAGCCCCGTGGCAAATGCACCTAAACCAATAATATTTAGCGAAAGGGCAAGACCTATTAAAATCAGACCGAGGCGGCTAAGTCGTCCAAAGAAACGCTTAAGTGTTTCGGAAAAGTTGCGTTTTTTTAAGCTGAGATCAAGCAACCGCTCGAGCTTTCTGCCAAGCCACATAAATACAAATAGTGCGATAAGAGCAAGGATTAAGCGAGGTACCCAGAGTAGAACATCGTTTGTTGCTGTTTTTAGAAATTCGTCTAGCGAAGTTGTAAAGGTTTGCAAAGACATTTGGCCTCACTTCAAAGGGTAGTTAAGAATACGCTAAAACAGTCATTTCCCTGAAATTACTTGAGGGTTTGATAGATTGCAAGCCAGTCGCTGGCGATGCTGTGTTGTGCTTGCTCGAGCGTCATAGAACCATTACAAACTTGCTGATGCAGGTAGTCTTCTACCCTGTCTTTCTCATGAAAGCCGGGGCGAGGCTCAGCTGGCTCAGGCCAGAGGTTCGTCTGATCATTTGAGCCACCTAGCTCGAGCGATACCAAGTGATCCACTTCATACTGACCAGGACTGTGGCTCATTATACCATAGGCAGTGTAAACGGCATTTTTAAGAGACTCTGGAACATTTCGGACTTTAGAGCTATAACCAGGGGTACATATATCAGAAACGGTAGCCGTACTCAAAATTGCGCCAGGAGTACAAGCGGAATCGGGTAAAGCATTGTTTGAGGTACAGTTACTTGACTTGCTGGCTTGATCCCAGATGGTTGCGCCAGTGCTACTAGATGTTTCTGTTTCACTAATTATCCCTGTCTCATTAGCTGGACTTCCTGTATTTATAAGGTTTTGATTCGAGTTTGTCTGAAACTTATAGATGGCTAGAGCAAGCAAAATAATGATTCCTAAAAGATGCATGGGTTTAAGTTTTGAGCCTTTCATAGTTTCAGCTCAATCATCTGAGCTTGCTGATCCAGAAACATTTCTTTGGCAGCAGCCTCCAGGTCAGTTGTAACTTCCATAGCTACGAGCACTTTTCCTGCCTTAAGATTATTTGTGCAAAGGTCAATATCAGTTTGAGAATAACCTGCCCTTTTCAACCGATACACCAAGCCCCATAGCCTTGCGCCTTTTAACGGGCCACCTTCCTTAAGTAAGGCCAGTTGTTCTTTATGATTTTGCATGACAATACTGACATCATCTAAATTAAAGTCTGCTTCCGACAGATTATTAAGCAAGGTTTCTGCCGAGAGACTGTTGGCAATTAAGGCAATAAACATTTAGCTGCCTTTTTTACTTTATGAAGGTCATCTTTCCAGAGAGTAGAAGTAAGATACTTCTTAACCTGAGTTCGGAGTTTAGTTTGCGTCCCTGACGCACTTTCTCAAATTCGACGTTCTGAAAGCTCTTTAATTTTGGCCGAAATAGCGAGTTTGGCTTAAAATCGATCCTTTTACTCTGA
>JAHEBB010000501.1 GCA_024642575.1 Trueperaceae bacterium
CATGGATTATTATATAGTTATATAACTGGATATTTAAGCTTTGCAACACCTAAATAACTCGAGCGCAAAGAAAAAAGGCTCGAGTTCTTTATTGGTTTGATTTTAGAGTAGGGCTTCTGGGTTTATTTTAAAATAACTGGCAAGCAGTTTAACGTGTTGAGTTGTTAAGCTTCGTTTACCTTTTAGAATTTGGCTTAGATTACTTTGGTAAATACCCGTAGCTTCTTCGACATCTTTTTGACTTAAGCCACGTTCTTGCATAAGGTAAGAAATGACCTGATGTGGACGAGCTTCTGGCAAATCAAGATGGGTCGATTCAAAGGCGTGGAGTTTATCGCTTAAAAGTTGAAGCAGGCTGCCATAAGGTGAGTTGGGATTATCTGCAACTTTATCCCAGAGTTCTTCAAAAAAGCTTAGGGTTTCTTGATACTGCTCTTTTGTTTCAATGGGGTTTAAATAAGGCTTGGCAATAGTATCTAGTTGCTGCCACAAGTCTAATACTTGATTAATAGCCATCATTAGCTCCTGGGGACTGTCCAGCGATCGTACTGGGCATGGGTGAAAATGTGTTTAATCCAAATCGTTTTATAGCTAAAGCTAATACGGGTAATAAGGCGATAATGATTTCCCTTAATGTTAAAAACGATATAGTCAGGTTGGATAAAGTCGGCACTTGGAAAGCTTTCTTTTAACTCTGCAAAATTACTAAATTTGGCTTTGCCCATAACTTTGTACCAGGCTAATAGGGCCTCTTGGCTATCTGCATGTTTTTGCCAAAACTCACGTAAGCTTGCTTTGGCAATTACGTTAAAGGCCACTTCTTATTCTATATCATATTGATATAATTAGCAACTTGGATACATTTTTGTGATTTGATTTCCTGGGTTAAGTCGGGCAATCATGTCTTTAGCTCAGAAACTTTTCAAGTAGAGTGCTATAAGTTTCTCCATGCTATATTTGTGAAATATTGAGTGCATCTTTTCGTACGCTTGCCTTGTAATCCGTGAAACTCGCAAGCCATATCTCACCCTAGCGGTTCTTAGTCAACTTCAACTTTTAAAGCTTGCGCCATAACTGTTTCAAACAACCTGGAGACACTCATACCCTCTTTTTTTGCATATTCTGCAGCTGCTTGATAAACATCTTCATGAATCGTCATTTGTCTTTGATTACGTTTGGCTTGCTTTTTTTGTCCGGTAGGTAGTGAAACTTGCACGCTTAATCCTTTCGGGTCTTCTTGAGAAACCACTTTATTTTGAAACTGGGTTTTCTTAGCAACTACTTGACTGGTCTTGGCTGGATTCGTCAAGCTATCTTGCTTTTTGGATGGGTTTTCAGAAGCAAGTTTAACTTCTTTAATAAAATCAAATTTGCTCATAAAAGACTTTCTACTTCTGTTCCTAGATCCTGGTAATCTCTCCATGCAATTCGCACACGACTATCACTTACCTCAGCCAGGGTAACGCCTTCTGAACTTGCTTTAGATACACCGATTGTGTCGCGGATTGCTGTTGAAAAAGCAGGAATATTTGCAATCCTAAGTGCTTCCATTAAATCTTCTGCATCTCTATTAGGATAAGGTTTTTTCATGGTGATAAGCACAGAGTAGTTTGTGCCTTTAAGTATTTCTGTTGTATCTAATGTGGCTTCTGCGCTTAGCTTATCAGGTCTAGTGGGAAGAATAAGAAGATCGCAACCATCTGCCAAACTTTTGAGTTCACCATCGGCAGGCCGCGCAGCAGTATCAATAATCATAAAATCTGCTCCACCTCTGGCGGCTTTAACAGCTTGAGTTTGATCCACTACCTCAAAAGGTAGTTTTCCTGAACGCGCCCATTTGATACTCGAGCGATTATCATCACCATCAATCAAAATTACTTTTCCTTTGTCACTGAAATACCTGGCCAAATGAATTGCGGTCGTGGTTTTGCCAACACCACCTTTGTAGTTTGTAATTGTAATTATGTTCATAACCCACCTTTATATACATAAACATAACATATAAACATGTTTATGTATATATTGATTAACTGTGTTTATACTTAATATTTATATTGATGGTTAATAAATATGTTTATATTAGACCCTTTGCAAAAGTCAAAGTTAGCACCAATTTTCATTGGCTGTTTCGTTGCTCACTGAACATGAGGGTTCTGAATTTTGAGCAGAAGACATAAACGCAATCAGTAAAGGGCAATCATTTGTGGAATTATTGCGAGTAAGCCGAGAACAACCCTATTATGCAGCTTGATCTTTAGATATGCAAAGCGAATAAACCTAGCCTTAAATAATTTAGTATTAATATAATACTAATATAGATAACCACAAAGGAGCCCTATGAAAACAGAACAGTTCATCGGCCGCAACGCCGAAGCCAGAACCCTCATAGCTAATACCGAACAGGGAAGAGCAAGCCTGCTGATAGCAGAAGCAGGTATGGGAAAAACAGCCTTACTTGAATTCTTGCAACCCTTGCTGGAACAAGAAGGTATTTTGATCTATGCAGAAAGGGTAGGCCCAGGCTTTACTGCGTTTCTGAAACAGATCTTTGAAGGTCTCTGGGAAGCGGGCAGAGTAGAAGGCAAAAGTAAAGACCTGAGTGAAGACTATAAAACCTGGTCAAAACACTATAAGAGCAATGATGAAAAAGCAGCTGCCTTAGTTGCCCTGTGTGAAACAGAGAAAGTCATACTGGTCATAGATGACGCCAGTGGGATAAGCCCAGGTTCAAGACCCTGGCTGATCAAGTTTGTTGAAGTCTGTACTGTGATTGCAGGCATAGAACCCAGTGCCTTAAAAAAGAATGGCAGCAAACGCTTCTGGAAACACTTTGATGAAGTGAGACTGGGACCTTTAAGCAAAGCCGAGAGTTTAGAGCTGATTGAGCTATTAATCAGCAAATACAAGGTGAATGCCGATGACATGGAGATTTACAAACGTGCTGTTTTAGATTTGGCACAGGGCAGTCCCTTTGAAATCAACCGACTCATTAAGTACCACAGTTCAGAAGCACTGGTTAAATCAAGAGAGATTATGTCAGGGTCTGAGATCTTTGTAGAGAGGGATGTTAAACAACTTGCCTTAGCTCCCTTACTGTTTATTATCACTGCCTTTGCTATTGCTGGTAGATACATTGCCAGAGTTCAGGGGGATATGGACTTTTATGTCCTCAGTGCTATCTTGCTGGGTTTGTTTATTGTGGCTGCACCCTTGCTGAGGATGACCTTAAAGCCGAGGTCAAAGTAAATGCTTATAAAACCAGTCTCTAGATTATTCATTCTTTTGCTTTACCTTGGCTTACTTTTAACTAGCTTTGGTGATGCCCAGGACTTACCGGGTTTCTTTAGTACTGAAGATATTGCTGTGCTCGAGCAACTGGTTGTCATAGCAGAAGAGCATGATCTGGCAAGTTTGACTGAGCTTTCAAACTTAGAAATATTAAATAAAGGCTTTGGTTTAGAAGGCAGATTGGCAAAAGCCTTAAGCATTTCAGGTTCAGCCAGTTTGTCTGGCGATGTTTACGGACAGGCAGTACCCAGTTATTCGGTTTCTGTTGGCTTAGATGTGATGAAGCTGTTAAATAGTGAAGGTAATCTAGCTTTGGGTGAACAAAGCTTGCTTGAAGCAAGGCTTAACAGCCGTTTAAGGGTCGTAGAGGCCTTTGTGGGCTATAAGGTAGCCCTCTTAACAGCAGAAACCGCCGCCAGGGCTCTAGAGGCTGCTGAAGCAAGTTACAGGGTTAGTGTTTTAAGGGTCAGAGTAGGGGAGAGCATCCTCAGTGAGCAGATTGCAGCACAATCACAAGTTGCCAGTGCTGGTCTAGAGCTGTATAGCGCAAATGGAGAGGTGATTATTGGTTTAGAAAGCTTAGCTGCTGTGGTTGGGGTATCCGTAGCTGACTTAGTTGGATTGTTAGAGGCTAGCC
>JAHEBB010000103.1 GCA_024642575.1 Trueperaceae bacterium
CAACTTTATCCATGGCAACTTTAAAGGTTTTTTCGTAGTCACCGCTATCATAGGTCCAACCAAGAGGAGAATCATAAGGGAATTGCTCTGGCTGAATAAAGTTCTTTAAGCGAAACTCTGCAGGGTCCATGTTGAGTTCCCGAGCAGCTGTATCCATTGCCCGTTCAATCATGTAAGACGCTTCTGTAACCCTAAAGCTACAGCGGTAGGCAACTCCACCGGGTTGTTTGTTGGTGTAGTAGGCATCGACTTCGGTAAAGGCAACTGGAAAGTCATAAGAACCGGTACAAATGCTAAAAAGACCTGCAGGGTACTTGGTTGGGTCAGCAGCCGCGTCAAACGCACCGTGATCAGCAACGGTTGTTACTTTAAGTGCCGTAACTTTACCCTCTTTGGTCGTGCCAATTTCAGCTTCCATGTGATAGTCACGGGCAAAGGAATCCGTAGTCATGCTTTCCGTACGAGTAGCAACCCATTTAACAGGAACACCAAGCACAATCGTACCTGCTGCCGCACAAACATAGCCTGGATAAACAGGCACTTTGTTACCAAAGCCGCCCCCAATATCTGGAGAGATGATACGAATATTGCTTTCGGGAATACCTGTAACCAGCGAAACCACGGTGCGGTGGGCATGTGGGGCTTGCGAGGTTAAATGAAGCGTCAGGCGACCTGTGCCTGGGTTCATATCGGCAACAACAGCACAGGGCTCGAGCGGTGATGCATGCACCCTTGGATAGTAAGCTTTTTGTTTTACGCGAACTTCAGCTTGCTCGAGCGCCTTATCGGTACCTTCACGGTCACCCACATTCCAGTTAAAAATGTGATTGGTTTTCTTTTCACGGTCAGTCCGCAAGATAACTTTATCTTCACGAGCATCAAAGGGGCTTACAACAGCCTCGAGCGGTTCGTAATCAACTTCAACAAGTTGCGCAGCGTCAACAGCCATTTCTCTGGTTTCTGCAAAGACCGCAGCCACTTCTTGGTACTGATACATAACGCGGTCGGTTGCTAAAACCATTTGTTTATCACTTGCCAGTGTTGGAATCCAGTCAAGCTTGAACCCGGCTAAATCTTTGGAGGTGATAATGGCCTTAACACCTGGTAATTTCATAGCCTCAGTGGTATCTATGCCTTTAATCAAGGCGTGAGCATAAGGGCTGTGCACAATTGCCATGTGCAGCATATTGGGCAACTGAACATCATCAACATAACTGCCGCGACCCTGGACAAATCTCGAGTCCTCGCGTCGCTTGATGCTTTTACCCATAGCTTTGCATTCTTTGACTGGGCTAATATCTCTTATTTCAGCATTTGCTTGATCACTCATAGCATCTCCTTATCGGGCTCAGTCCGCAGCCTGCGCGGTTTGACTCATTTCTTCGGCAGCTTGCTTAACGGCTTTTACAATATTCATATAGCCCGTGCAACGGCAAAGATTCCCGGACAAGCCAAAGCGAATCTCGTCTTCGGTAGGTTTGGGGTTATGTTGCAAAAGCGCATAAGAGGTCATAATCATGGCAGGCGTGCAGTAACCACATTGCAAACCATGCTGTTCGTGAAAAGCCTTTTGGAGTGGGTGTAAATTAGCACCACCGCCAATACCTTCTACGGTTGTTATTTCATGTCCTTCAGCCTGAACGGCAAACATGGTGCAGGATTTCACAGGGGTTTTGCCATCAAGCACTACAGTACATACTCCACAGCTCGAGCTATCGCAACCTACATGAGCACCCTTTAAACCACATTGCTCCCGAAGAGCATAGACCAACAATGTGCGAGGTTCTACATTTAATTTTTTTTCCTGACCATTTACCTTTAGAGTAATATCCACGTTACGCCTCCACCTTGAGTCCCAGACGCTCTAAGGACTGCACAATGCCCCTTGCCACCAATACGCCTACCACTTCTTTTTTGTACTCGGCTGAACCCCGACCATCACTGGTTGGGTCAGCAATGGCAGACGCTTCAGCAGCAACTGCTTTAATGAGTTCACGACTGATTTTTTGACCACGCAGGAGCTTTTCAGCTTCTGCAACACGAAGGGCAACATAAGAAACAGCTGTTATCGCAATCCCTGCTTCTTTGACACTATTGTCTTCGTTTAGCTCGAGCTGCACGGCAGCAGCAGCAGTCGCATAGTCACCAACTTTACGCTCAATCTTTTGATAAGAAGCGCCTGTTCTGGCACTAGGGGTTGGCCATAAAGCTTCAACTGCCATTTCCCCTTCTTCTACGGCAGTGGTAAAACTATCTACAATAAAATCATCTGCGGATAAAGTGCGTTTTCCCTGACCATTTTGAATCACCATACTGGCCCTGGCAGCCAGCATTGCAGCAGTCCAGTCGCCCGAGGGGTCATTGTGGCACAGGCTCCCCACTAAAGTTCCCCTAAAGCGAACAATGGGGTCAGCCACCACATTACTAACATCAGACATAAGTTGAAACTTGCTACGAATTAACTCGGAAAACTCAAGATCCGTATCTCTAACCGTTGAGCCAATTCGCAAATGCCCATTATCTTGAATGATGTAGTTTGAGTCTTTCATCGTATTAATATCCACGAGGACAGCAGGCTGAGCCAGACGATAGCGCATCGCAGGTATCAAACTCTGACCACCTGCAAGAATACGAGCATCTGAACCATGCTCTGCGAGTAACGCCACGGCCTCCTCGGGGGAATTGGCACGATAATAATCAAAACTTGCCGGGAACATATGGTCTCCTAACCAGGGCAATGGTCGGATAATCCGCCTTTGAAACCCTTGTTTGATCCTTCTCTAATTCTGAATTATCTCTTACATTGAAGAGTATAACCTGAAGCTTGCGCCAAAATTGTCACAATCTTGTAGCTCTATAAATTCTCTTATGTCTGCGACTTCCAAATGATAAGGTAACGGCATGTCACAAGATTCTTTAAAAATGCTCTGGCCAACCCCAATCCTAATAAAAAAGCTCGAGCCTTATAGCGCTATAAATAACGATTTGGTCAACCTGTTCTACCAACAAAAGGAACGTGACGGCAATCCAATGACCACCGTTTACTCGAGCCCAGATGACCTTTTACAGCGCTATGACCATCCTTCATTACATGCTCTATTCCAATTTATTTCAAATAGTGTCTTTGAAGTTGCCAGCCAAATGAATGCTCCTATATGGCAGCAAACGGGCGCGGGTAAACTAAATATGCATATTGTTGGAGCCTGGTTTCAAATTCAAAACCAGTTTGGTTTTCATGATATTCATTCGCATGGCAATTGCTCATGGTCGGGCGTTTATTATTTGCAAATAGATGAGGCAACCAAACGCCACAAGCACCCTCAACTTGGCGCTAACAATGGCATTACGCGGTTTTATAGCCCAAGATTTGATTTGCTAGGAGGTGCGCACATGGATATGGGCAATGCCTATTTACAAGATAGCCATTTTGATGTTCAGCCTGAAGAAGGAACCCTTATTGTCTTTCCATCATGGTTAAACCACAAAGCCATGCCTTATGACGGCGAAAAAGACCGCATTATTATTTCTTTTAATGCTCAGGTGCATGGTGAAAAAGGAAATAAGGCTTTTGACTACGGGTTCTAATGGTAAACCCCATTTTCTTCGACAAACATTGGATGGCTCATGCTGGATAAGTTTTCACTTGTCATTCCACCTTTAGCCCAGCGAAGGCTAGGGGAGGTTGAAATCCTTAGCTTAGAATTTGCCAAAAATCGCAATGACGATTCTCAAATAATTTTAGATTTACCCCAAATTGACCAAAATCAAATGGGTAAAAACTATTTTATTAAGGCAAATATAGATTGGTAGCATAAACCCCCGCTGCAAAATCAGTGACAAAAAGAAACCCCCAGAAAACTGGGGGCATTTTACCTTCTTAAAGTTTTGCTTAAGCTCTGCGCCAGAGTAGTTCGCGTTTGACTTCTTCAATCGCCTTAGTAATCGGAATATCCCTTGGGCAAGCTTCTGTACAGTTATAAGCGGTACGACAACGCCAAAGACCATTTGACTGGTTTAAGATTTGCAAGCGTTCATCGGCTCCTTGATCCCTCGAGTCAAATATGAAACGGTGGGCATTGACGATTGCCGCTGGTCCAATATAGCGACCATTTGTCCAAAAGACAGGGCAACTCGTCGTGCAGCAAGCGCATAAAATGCATTTGGTGCTGGCATCAAAAATTTCTCTGTCCTCGGCGCTTTGATAGCGCTCCGTGGGTGGCTCAGGGTCTTCATTGATAAAGAAAGGTAAAACTGCCTTATAGCTATCAAAAAAGGGTTCCATATCAACAATCAAGTCTTTGAGTACAGGTAGGCCACGAATCGGCTCAATGTTTATAACCTCGCCCAAATCCCGCACCAAGATTTTGCAGGCAAGGCGGTTTACCCCATTAATAAGCATGGCATCACTGCCGCAAATGCCGTGAGCACAGCTACGACGGTAGCTAAGCGACCCGTCCATTTCCCATTTAATTTGATTGATTACATCCAGAACACGGTCGGTTTCACGAACTTCAAGGCTATACTCAGCCCAGTAAGGTCGTTTATCGGCCTCCGGGTTAAAACGCTTAATCTTTACATTAACCTTCATAGTATGAAAGCTTCTCTTAAAGCAAACTGCCTAAGATACGAAGCTACTTTCCTCCTTTAATAGACTCGAGGCTTAGGTTCATATTTACCCAAGGTCACAGGCTTATAGTCGATGCGCACGCCTTTTTCTTCCTTATAAACCAGAGTGTGCTTAAGCCAGTTTGCATCGTCGCGTTCTTTATGGTTCTCATGCGAATGCGCGCCTCTGGATTCTTTACGGTTTTCAGCAGCGTATACCAGTTGCTCGGCATTATCAATTAAAAAGCCCAACTCAATAGCCTCCATAAGCTCGGTATTGTACTGTTTACCTTTATCTTCAACACCGATTTGCTTATAACGGTTTTGCAACTCTTTGACAATCTTGATTTGCTTTGTCAGAAATTCCTCGGTACGGAATACACTTGCGTTATCCATCATAGAGGCTTGCAATTCTTTACGAATCGTTGCAACCTTTTCAGTGCCTGATCCATTTAAGGCTTTGTCCAAGAGGTTTTTTGTAAAATCTTGAGCATCTTTAGGAATATCAGCAAACTCGGCTGACTCGGCATACTTTGAAGCAAATCGACCAGCGCGGCGACCAAACACGATCAAATCACCCAGAGAATTTGTACCCAGGCGGTTAGCACCGTGTAAGCTTGCACAAGCCACCTCACCCGCAGCATAAAGACCAGGAATAATCGTATTCTGACCATCCATAATCACTTCGGTATCTATGGTTGTAGGAATACCGCCCATAGCGTAATGCGCAGTAGGTTGTATAGGCACGGGTTCTTTTATAGGGTCAACCCCCAAATAGATGCGAGCAAATTCAGTGATATCGGGTAAGCGCTCTTCGATAATGTGGGCGTCAATGTGAGTAAGATCTAAAAGAATGTAATCGGAGTCGGGTCCTGCGCCGCGACCTTCCCGAATTTCCAGATACATGCTTCGACTGACCATATCGCGAGGCGCAAGATCTTTAATAGTTGGAGCGTAGCGTTCCATAAAACGCTCCCCATCCTTATTTCGTAATATGCCTCCTTCACCCCTTGCACCTTCAGTAAGTAAAACGCCAATTTTATAAAGACCAGTTGGGTGAAATTGATAAAACTCAGGGTCTTCAATGGGTATTCCCCTGCGATAAACCACACTTTGTAAATCGCCCGTTAGGGCGTGAGCATTGCTGGTAATTTTAAACATACGCCCATTGCCCCCCGAGGCAACAATGGTTGATTTCGCCTGAAAAGTATGAATTTCACCAGTTGCTAACTCATAAGCGATAACACCACGACACTCCCCACCAATAAGCAATATATCCAGAACATGAAACTCATTAAAAAACGTAACATTATCTTTGATGGATTGCTGGTAAAGCGTTTGCAAAATCATATGACCCGTACGGTCTGCCGCGTAACAAGCACGTTCTACGGCACTTTTACCAAACTCGCGGGTATGCCCACCAAATTTGCGCTGGGCAATTTTGCCTTCGGGTGTACGAGAAAAAGGTAAACCCATATGCTCGAGCTCAATCACTGACTCAATAACATCGTAGGCAAACATTTCGGCAACATCTTGATCTGTAAGATAGTCGCCACCTTTTATCGTGTCAAAGGCATGCCATTCTGGGTAGTCTTCACTAACATTACCAAGAGCAGCACCAACACCACCTTGCGCTGCGCCTGTATGACTTCTCGTTGGGTAAAGTTTTGAAATAACGGCTACACTGACTTTAGGGTTTTGTGCCGCGTAGCGAGCCGCCATAAGACCAGCACCACCAGCTCCCACCACAATTACATCATATTTATGTGCTCTACTCATTTACTTCCTCAATTACCATGGGGCAAAGCATCAATAGCATCCCCCATCTCTTCAAAACTAAAAGCCCAAAGTGTCATGACACCCAAAACAAAAACGATGGCGACAACACTAAACAAAATGAGTTTAGCCCAAAAACGGCGCTGCGGGTTTTTAAAATAGTCTTCAACGTTATAGCGTAGTCCATTTGCCCCATGAAGCATGGCAAAGCCAAGCAAAAAGGAATCGTAGACCTTGACCCAGCCTTTTGAAAAACGGGTCGCAACATAGGCATAATCAACGTTAGAGACATTGATCTGGATGTTATTCATAAAGATGTGTCCAAAAATCAAAAATATGAGGGCTAAACCTGATACTCGCATGAATATCCACCAGGCAAGCTCACTATTTGTGGCATAACTGGCTTTAGCTTGCCTTAAGGTTTTAGGGCGTGCAACTGCCATGTTAAGCCCTCCCAATGATTTCTGGAATAACCTTTACCAGCACCGGTACACCCACAATAGCAGTGAGAGCTAAAACGCCATACCACATAACAGCTTGGTACTTTACTCCCCAGCCGGTAAAATCCATAATGATAATTCTTAAACCATTGAAAGCGTGATACACCACTCCTGCCATAACAGCTACCAAACCAATACGAAAGGGCCACTGATGGTAAAAACCTAAAAAGGCATTAAAAGGACCATCAGGACCGTACATAACAAGACTGATGTCTATGACGTGTAGTAAGAGATAAAGAGCCAAGGCAACGCCTGAGATACGGTGAAGCAGGAACGCCCACTGGCCTTCACGACCACGATACATATAAAACCTCCTGTAATAAACCATAAGGAAAAAGTCGCTTCATTCCTGAAAAAGTGTACCATGAAGTGCTTGTGTCTTTTAGTGAGCCAGTCTAGACTCTGTACACTTTGACAAAGCAGGAAAAAGCTGTGCCTGACAGCAGAATTTTAGTCTTTTAAGATTCTAAACCTTGGCATAAGATTTCTCGCTCGAGCCTCTTATTTAACAATCAAGGCTTTTATCAATAGGGTTATGTCAATCGAGACTTGCCGAAACGCAAAACTTTCTGTATACTTTGGGGCGCTGCTTAAAGAGCTTTCATGCATTTAAGTAGGTATCGGGGCGTAGCGCAGTCTGGTTAGCGCACTTGGTTTGGGACCAAGGGGTCGTGAGTTCGAATCCCACCGCCCCGACCATATAAAGAGCTATCATCTGTTACTAAAATAGCAGATGGTACTCTTTAAATATTTTAGTTTTGCGAAAGTAAGACTAAAAGCATGCGGGAGTAGCTCAGCTGGTAGAGCGTCACCCTTCCAAGGTGAATGTCGCGGGTTCGAATCTCGTCTCCCGCTCCAGACGAGTCTTCAACAGCAGGTAGCATCTGGTTCATCCAGTGCTACCGTGTGAAGCTCTAGAGGTAGCAAAATTCTCGAAAGGTAGCACTCTCTATTTAAGAAGTATTATCTTTCGCCTGAAAAATGGTGCCTCTTATGCACCAGTAGCTCAGCTGGATAGAGCAACCGCCTTCTAAGCGGTCGGTCGAGGGTTCGAGTCCTTCCTGGTGCGCCAAACAGTATTACCGAAAGCACTTACCTGGTAATACTCCCTAAAGTAGCCTATGCTGCTATGCTTGAGGTGCTTTTATGGTGGCTGTAGCTCAGTTGGTTAGAGCGCCGGATTGTGGTTCCGGAGGTCGTGGGTTCAAGACCCATCAGCCACCCCAAAACTTATAAGTATTATCTTTGTGACCTTATAGATGATACCTATAAATGCGAGGATGGCGGAACTGGTAGACGCGCTAGACTTAGGATCTAGTACTGCAAGGTGTGTGGGTTCAAGTCCCATTCCTCGCACCATAAAGAAATCCCCTGTGTGACACAATAACTCCGTACCTACCGAGTTATTCATAACACAGGGGATTTTTCTTTATATAGACTTATCCTACTCGAGAAGCAAACTTCTTAGCTAACTACTATCCAACTATATAAATCCAAGTTCAGCAAAAATTGGCATTCATCCCGTTAAGCATTGACCTTCAGATGATTCGTTTGACTTTCCCAACTGTAATCAGAGTTCGACTTCCACAGTGGCAAATTCGTATGCGAACGGGGCTGAAACGAATTGAGCAAATTTTGGTGCAAGCAATATACCTAAAATCCCTGCGAAACAATGTAAAGAGATAGGGTCATGATTAAGAGTTGACCCTATCTCTTTACAAAACTTCTGTTTATTTAACGCCAGCGCAACTGGCGAGTCATAAACCAATCAAATAGACGGTCTCCCAGGACCCTTTTACCCATCAAAAGCATTTTGGCTTGGCCTGGAACTGCGTATCTAGGCCTTGGATTTTTCGATGCAATCGCTTCGCCAATCACCCTGGCTACTTGGTAAGGTTCTGCAGCAGATTCACCGTATGATTCAGAAATTTCTTGATACCTAGCGGTTAACTGGCGATAAGGCTCGAGCTTGGTACTATCTTTTGCTTTTTCTTTCGCCACATTACCAAACTCAGTCTTAATTGCACCTGGTTCGATAACTGTAACTTTAATGCCAAAAGGTCGCGTTTCTATTCTTAAGGCATCAGATAGAGCTTCAAGGGCGTGCTTACTCGCGCTATACCAACCGTTTACAGGCATTCCCAAACGACCTACAACTGAAGAGATATTAATTATATGGCCTTGACGTTGACGGCGCATTATAGGCAAAATCATTTGCGTCAAATTCATAAGACCAAATACATTTACTTCAAATTGCTGTCTGGCAGCTTCAAGGCTCGTCTCTTCAATGCTGCCCATCAAACCATAACCTGCATTGTTTACAAGCACATCAATACGCCCAGTATCTTGCATGATTTGATCAACAGCTTTGGTTATTGCTTCTTCTGAAGTTACATCTAAAAAGATAGGAATAAGCCCTTCAACCTGAGCTTCGGCCATTTTTTCCGTACGTCTTGCAGCAGCATAAACAGTATAGCCCTGAGCCACCAACTGCAAAGCAGTTGCACGACCAATACCGCTCGAGGCTCCCGTTACAATAGCGGTTTTTTGTGACATCAAATTACTCCTCAAAACCAGATCTTTAGCGCTAGTTTTTTGTTTAATTCATATTTGAATGCCAAATTTCCAGCATTCACCAATCTTGAGGTTAGCCATATTCCGAGTTTTTCGTCAAGGGACTTTTTACCGTAATAGCGTCATTAAACTTTAAATAAATAAAGTCACAGCAGAAAGTAATTAATGCCTCGCCAATCACCTATGATTTATCTCTTAAGCATCAGAAACTCAACCGAGACTGTTACCAGCCTCCACCTTTTTTGGCTCCGCTTCCACCCCAGCCACCACCTGACATACGACCTCCACCAGAGCTAGGGAAAGGGCTCGAGCGACTGGGTAGTCTTACAGGAGGTGCTGAGCGTGCAGTTGGTAGTCGCATAGGTCCAGGCGAGGGCATACTTCTTGGAACCTGTCTAGGTATATTGTTTTGCCTTGGAGGTGAAATAATAATGGGCGGTAATGAGCTGGGCCAAGACCCCCAGCCAGTACTGCGGCGAGTCATTTCGGCTGCTCGCCTACGTCGCTCGAGGTCGACTTGTTCCTGGCGTCTTCTTCTTAAATCAGCTTCAACTGCCTGAGCTTGAGTCTTTGCCTCTTCTTGTAGGCGAGCAATACTGGCTTTAACATTTTCCGCCTCACGCGCTGCCTGCTCTAACTCTTCACGACTTGCTCTAGCATCATAGCCTGGCAAGCTACGCTCGAGTTGAATTAAACTTGACTGAAAAACCCTGTCTAGACTATTGCGGCTTACAAAACTGGCAAAAGAACGTAACGCGGCTTCAGCCTCAGTAATTTTGCTTGCCGTTTGCTGTCGCAAATCCTCCATGGTATTAAAGCCATTCTCTGCTTCATGAAAGGCAGCCTCAGCACGCTGCTGTGCCGTATCAAAAAGCGTAGCAGCGCGCTCAAAGGCAGTCGCCAAACTGCTCTCTTCAAGCTGCTTTGTTTGCTTTTCTTGCTCTTCAGCCTGGGCATAAAGCCTCTGAGCCTCTTCAACCAATTGCATAACGGCTTCATTGATATCTTGAGGATGCAAATGGGCAAATTTCAGGATTCGCTCTAAAGCAACTCTTGCTTCCGTTTTTTCCGAAACCATAAGGGTTTGCCGACGATCCATGGCATCTTTTTCAGTCCGTACTTGCTCAAAAGCTGCGTCTGACAATTTATCTGCTGCCTGGACATTCTCCCAAATACTTAACCAGCTTGGTTCTGCTTTATCTAATTCTATTTTGGCCGCTTCTACCCGCCTATAAGCTTCTTTTAGGCTTTCCTCTGGCGCTTCGCTAACGACCTGATCAACCTCTTTTTGTAGCACAAAAGCTAAATGCTGCTTTACTTCATCCTCAACAAGTTGCAGCTCTTCACGTGAGGTTTCTTTAGCCTTTTTTAAGTTATCAAGCCTCAAATGAATGGCGTCAATGAGCTCATCTGCCTGCCCAAGTTCCACAAAAGCCATATCGATTTTGTTTTTGGCATCTTCATAGTTTTGGGCTTCTTGCTGTGCTTGAGCCGCGTCAAAAAGTTCATGAGCGCGATTTGCGGCCTTTTGCGCTTCGGTACCATTACCTTTGATATCACGCCAGTTACTTTCAGCATAGGTTTGAATCTGCTCGAAAACGGGCACAGCTTGATCAATCAGAGTCTTAATCTCCTCCCCTTTTTGCTCGAGCTCTTTTAGGCGCTTGAGATTTGTATCTTTTAATGCCAGCTGTTCTTGCACTTTTACTGCTAAAGCATCAGTGAGTTCAGAAGCTTCATCAATCTGGGCATCTAAGACTTTATAATCATCCTGCTTAAGCAAATCTAGAGCCACCCGAAATTGCTCTCTAGCACTCTCAAAGCTACTTTGAGCACTACTTGCCTTATAACCTTGCTCCTGAAGACCCGCTAAATCCCCTTCAAAGCTACTTAAGGTTTTAGAAACCTTTTGAAGCCTGGGTAGTTGCTCAGCTAGCTGGCTTAACTTAGCTTCGAGTTCTTCTAATAAAGCCAGGGCAGAAAAGGGACGCTGCTGTTTTTTCGCTGAGTCGCTCTGGGCTAAAAGGTCTATAAGGGGTTTAAATACGCGTGAGGTTTCTGGCCAGACATCCCCTTGGCGTAGTCCATCATAGATTTTATAGCTATCTTGTAAATGCTGTTCTGCACTTATGCGCTTATCATCAAATGTACTCAGCTGCAAATCCAAATCTTCCCAGCGGTCTGACAAAGTCTCTGTAAACTGCTTGAGTTCTTTACCTTCAACCAGCAAAGCGCCAAAATCTGTCTTTTTGTTATCTGCATTTAGATTTGTTTTTAAGACCTTAAGCTTCTCAACGGCTTCTTTATATTGAGTTTCAAGCGTTAGAAGTTCTTCAGGGCGCTCCTCTTTAAGCATGCGCCTTAACAACTGCATATCCGTTTGTTGTGCAGGGTCATCTGGCAAATAAGGGTCATGACCCGTTGAGGCGGCATTATCTGATAAATCTTTGAGAATCAGCTCGAGCGTTTTCTTATCAGCTAGATTTTGCTGTGGGTCAAGTCGTTTTTCCTTGACCTTTGGCGTAGAGGGCCTTTTACGCATACCAAAAACCAGAAAAAGGATGACGAGCACAAGAAGTACAGGCCACCAAAGACTTGAAAAGAAACCTGACCTGGGTTCATTGCTTGAAGGTGTTGATGGCGTTGAGGTCGTTGTCGAGGTTGCTGAGGTTTGGCTAGAACCACTATTTTGTTTGAGCGTATTGTTTAGCGCCAGCTGGCTGCTTGCCTCTTTTAAGGCGGCAGTAATGGCTGAGGTGAAATCACCTTTTTGTAACTGAGGAACCATGACATCTTCGCGCAGAACTTGATCAAGGGTTTTTGAGCCAAAGCTACGTTCAAATAATGGGTTTAAGTCCTCACCATAGACAATATACAAGGGTCTTTGACCATCTGCACGCTCGAGCGGGTCAGTTCCTATAAAAATTGCGAAGAGATTATTTTTATAAACGCCGTCTTTACGCAGCTGATAGCGCTCGAGCGCTTTATCCAGATAATTTTCCGCATCGTTAAGCGTTTGACCTGTATCTGCCTCAACAAAAAGTACCAAAACATCTGCCCCAAGCGCTTGCAAATCCTTGGCGCTACTGTTAATCGATGCTACATTAATTTGTCTTGAGTCAGTTGCTACTGCATCATTTCTAGTTGGGAAAGTCTGGGCAAAAACACTGCTAAAACCCAGAAAGATAATTAGGAAAAGGTATAAAACATACCGTTTTATGAGAGCCATATGAGACTATTGTACGATATTTCTTCGCAGCGTGTGTACTGCCCATAAAGATTTTTAGAAAAACCCCAAGGTAAACAGCTATAAAACCTATTTTGGCAGATTACAAATTACCGCGCTAGGTATTCCCCAAACCCTGCATAGACAAGTTTCGGGAACCACCTTAATCCAGCTTGATGGTCATTTCCAGCGTCTCACCTTCCTTAACCTCAATAGTCTGTTTCGGCAAACTTTGAAAGCTATTCTCATGCGCTCTATCCCAAAGTCCATCTTGATTAAGGTCTTCCCAGATAACAAGATGATACCTTCCCGAAGCCAGGGATAAGAATTTTTCTGCCTTAACTTCGGCAAACATGATTTCTTGCAAACTCTCGCTATCTAAGACTTGAACTGCAAATCTGCTGGTAGATTTAGATTTTGAATCAACACTTCTAAGAGCAGCCCAGGGGTTTAAAAGTCCAAAACCTGATTGGGTGTCTAAGCCTGGCGTAAAGAGATCGCTCGAGCTTTGCTCCATAATTGCCAGTGCCGCCGAAGCGCTCGCTCCTTTTGCCAATAATAAAGCTAATACCCCAGTAACCTGAGGAGCCGCAAAAGAAGTTCCTGTAACAGATTCACTATCACCTTTAGCGGTACTTGCTTCAGGGCCGAAGACCTTGGTTTCTCCCTTCCTCGCTAAAATGCCAGTCATCGGCGCTAAAATAGTTATACCTTCGCCATACCCGGAGTAAGGGCTCAAATGCCAACCTGATGGGGTTAAATCGGCTGCACCTACCGCCACCACTTCAGGTAGCGCTGCTGGAAAAGCCACTTGACTTGGAACATTGCCAACAGCTGCAACCACAATAATCCCCAGAGCGTTCAGTCTTTTTATCGCCTCGTGCATTCCAGGGCTATAGCTGGTACTTCCAAGACTTAAATTAACTACATCGGCTTTGTATGGGTTTTTAAGATCGGGCAACAGGTCAGCAGCATAGTAAAGGGCCCGTATGACATCAAAGCTCGAGCCTTTGTTATTCTTATCAAGTACCTTTAAAGGCAAAATTTGAGCCTTGGGCGCAATGCCTTTTATGCGACCTTGACCCACAATGAGTGAAGCAACTTTTGTACCATGACCATTTTCATCGTTAGCGCCTTCATGCTGATTTATAAAATCATAGCCTGGTAAAATGGCTTCTTTAGCGTCGGCAGGGTTTGGCGAAAAGCCACTATCAATAAGCGCAATCGTGATACCTTCGCCTTGACTTGATTGCCATAGTTTTTCATACTGAAAAACCTCAGCATAGGACTCGCTCAAGGTGTTAGCAAACGCCTCAACCTGTTGTTCATTTTCAATCGTATAGCCCTTAGCTACAAACTTAGGCGCATCAGAAGCTTCAACTCGAGTCAATAGTCCATCTTTGATCGCTAAGAGGGGGCGTTCGGGGAGGATTGAATAAGTAAACTGTTGTGAATCTATTATGTGTTTAGCCGTAAGATCTTTTTGATCAGATTTATTAGAGGGTTCAATAGTTAGGTATATCCCAGTTTGGTAGCTACTTAGCTCGAGCTCGTTGACACTACTGCAAGCCGCTAATAAAGCACACGCTAGTGCTAAAAGAGATAATTTAAAATAGCTATACATCCGATGCACCTTTTCTGCTCGGATGCAACCCTTAATTTATGACTTCCTGACTAGGTATTAGGGTTTAAGCTGCATAAATGCCCATTATGCTGGCAAACAAAACATTCCTAATACCGCCAGAAATCTGGCTATGTGGTCGGTTGCATCACTGGCTCAGCGAAGTCCCATGATGCCCAAATCGGGAACGTCGCGTCATTGCCTCCACTCAGAAACGAGGTTGGAATTCGTTTCAAAGCTAATTAAAATCTAGCAAACAATTGTTACAACTCTTTTACGGAGGTCTTTAAGGGCGCTCAAAAACCAAATGAAATACAATAGATCCAAAGTTTAAGGTTAAGATCGTCATTTTAGTTGTGTGGGAAAGTCGTTAATCGTTCCAGTTATTACAGCAGATTGATAGCCAGGCTTATGAAAAATACGCCCGTAATTGTTCTTAATAATATTTAGAATGCCCAAGCTTAGAGATAAAAATCAAGTCAATAATTTATATCAGAACCAGCTTAGGGAATAAGCCAGACTTATTTTAAAAATCTAGGGCAATCCTTGAGCA